>DASTDN010000085.1:0-3632 GCA_035710365.1 Streptomyces sp.
CTTCCGCGGCGAGTACTACGAGCTGGCCCGGCCCGAGCTGGTGCGCGGCCTGGTCTACCCCGTGCCCGACCCGGCCTTCCCGTTCCTCGGCGTCCACCTCACCCGGGGCGTCCACGACGACGTCCACGTCGGGCCGAACGCGGTCCCGGCCCTGGCCCGCGAGGGCTACGACTGGGCGACCGTCCGCCCCCGCGAACTGGGCGGCACGCTCGGCTGGCCCGGCTCCTGGGCCATCGCCCGCCGCCACTGGCGGTACGGCGCGGGCGAACTGCGCCGCTCCCTGTCGAAGAAGGCGTTCACCGCCGCCGTGCGCCGTCTGCTGCCCGCCGTCACCGAGGCGGACCTCAGGCCCACGGCGGCCGGGGTGCGCGCGCAGGCGGTGCTGAGGGACGGCACGCTCGTCGACGACTTCCTGATACGGGAATCGGCCCACGCCGTCCACGTGCTGAACGCGCCGTCGCCCGCGGCCACGGCGTCCCTGCCGATCGGCCGCGAGGTGGCCCGCCGGGCCCTCGCGGCGCTGGCCGACCGGGACCGGGTGTAGGGCGTCCGCGGACGGGTCCGGGCGGCCGCCGCCCGGCCGCGGGCGGGCCCGCACCGGCTCCCCCACCGGCCCGGCCGCCGCGCCCGTAAAATCGACGTACTGTGTCTGACTCCGTGAACACCCCCGCTGCCCACCGGTCCGCCCCCGAGGGCTCGTCCCGCCGCGCCCGGCCCAAGGGCGAGCCGCGCTTCCCGGACGGGCCGAAGGCCGACCCCGCCGGGTCGCACTTCGAGCGGCGGATCCGGAGTTTCCAGCCCCGCCGCAGCCGCGTCACCGCGGGTCAGGCGGACGCCCTGCAGCGGCTGTGGCCCGAGTGGGGCCTGGACGTCGACGGCCGCGGCGTCCTCGACCTCGCCGAGCTGTTCGGCAACGACAACCCGGTCGTCCTGGAGATCGGCTTCGGGATGGGCGAGGCGACGGCACGGATGGCGGCCGCGGATCCGGCGACCAACATCCTCGCCGTGGACGTCCACACCCCCGGCCAGGGCAATCTCCTGAACCTCGCCGACCAGAAGGGCCTGGCCAACGTCCGGGTCGGCAACGGCGACGCGATCATCCTGCTCCGCGAGATGATCGCCCCCGGTTCACTGGCCGGACTGCGCGTCTACTTCCCCGACCCGTGGCCGAAGAAGCGGCACCACAAGCGGCGGCTGATCCAGCCGGAGTTCCTGACGCTGGCCGCCGCCCGCCTCAGGCCCGGGGGGATCGTGCACTGCGCGACCGACTGGGAGCCGTACGCGGAGCAGATGCTGGAGGTGCTGACCGCGCACCCCTGCTACGAGAACACCCGGCCCGGCGGGGGGTTCGCGCCGCGCCCCGGGTTCCGGCCGCTGACCCGTTTCGAGGGCCAGGGACTGGACAAGGGACATGTGGTGAACGACCTGCTCTTCCGTCGCGTACAGCACGAAGCCCGGTAGCGGGCGGGCCGGCGGCGCCGGGGTGCGACAGCCCCGTACGGCCTCCGCCGGCCCGTGCGGTTCCCGACGCGTACGGCCGCCGAGCGGTACGACGCAGCGCACGTCCGGCCCGTCGGTCGGTGCCCGAACCCGTCCCGCCCCGCGGGCGGCGCCCCCGTCTCGTTAGGGTCCTTGCCGTGGCCACCTGTCCTCCGCCCCCGGACACCTGTCCGTATCCGACGCCCTCCGGCGATCCCGTCGGTGGCGTGCTGCGGCATGCGCACTGGTGGCAGCGCGGGTGGGTGCGCTACGGCGCTCCGAGTGCGCTGCTCGCGCTCTCCGGGCTCGTCATCCTCGCCCTGGTCCGGGAGCAGACCGGCACCGAGGGCTTCCTGGTGGGGCTCGGCCTCGCCGTGCTGCCGGTGCCGCTGCTGACGGCCGCGTTCCGCTGGCTGGACCGGGTGGAGCCGGGCCCCTGGCGGAACCTGGTGTTCGCGTTCGCCTGGGGTGCCTGCGCGGCGGCGCTGATAGCCATCGTCGCCAACAGCTTCGCGACCCGGTGGATAGCGACGGCGACCGCCGACCCGTCCGGCGCGGACACCCTCGGGGCGACCGTGATCGCGCCGGTCGTCGAGGAGAGCGCCAAGGCCGCCGCCGTCCTCCTCGTCTTCCTGTTCCGCCGCCGGGACTTCACCGGCATCATCGACGGCGTGGTGATAGCCGGGGTCACCGCCACCGGCTTCGCGTTCACCGAGAACGTCCTCTACCTCGGCACCGCCTTCGGCACCGACCAGCTCTCCGGCCACGACGGCATCGCCTCCGTCACCGCGGCGACCTTCTTCGTCCGCATCGTCATGTCGCCCTTCGCGCACCCGCTGTTCACGGTCCTCACCGGCATCGGCTTCGGCATGACGGCCCGCTCCACGGACCACCGGATGCCGCGGCGCGTGGCGCTTCCGCTGGCCGGGCTGCTCCTCGCGATGGGCATGCACGCGCTGTGGAACGGCTCCACGACGTTCGGGCCGTTCGGCTTCATGGCCGTGTACGCGGCGATCATGGTGCCCGCGCTGGGGCTGCTGACCTGGCTGGTGATCTGGACGCGGCAGCGCGAACTGCGCACCGTGCGGACCGAGCTGCCCGCCTACGCGGTCGCGGGCTGGCTGACACCGCCGGAGCCGTTCGCGCTGGGCTCGATGCGGGCCCGCCGGATCGCGCGGGCCTACGCGCGCACCTACGCCGGGAAGGAGACGGCACGGGAGGTCGCGCGGTACGAGGCGTACGCGACCTCGCTGGCGTTCCTGCGGCACCGGGGCCGGCAGGGCAGGGCGGGCGCGGACTTCGTGACCCGCGAGCGGAAGCTGCTGGACGAGCTGTGGGCCCGCCGCGACGCCGCCCGCCCGGCCCTGGAGTACGCGGCCCGGGTCACGGCCCCGCCGGTCCCGGTGTACCTCCCGCCCGCGCCGTACGCGCCGTACGGATCGCCCGTGCCGCCGCACGCGGCACCGTGGCCCACGGCGTACGGCTCGCCGAACCCGTACGCCGCTCCCCCGCACAACCCGTACCGGTCGTAGGGGGGAGCGCGCCGGCGCTACTCCTGTGACGCCCGGGTCAGCCGTGCCAGCTCCTCGACGGTGAGGGACAGCTCCGCCATGGGCAGCAGGTCGGAGAGCTGTTCCACCGTGCGGGCGGAGGCGATCGGGGCGGCGACGGTGGGCTGCGCGGCGAGCCAGGCCAGGGCGACGGCTGCGAGGGACGCGCCGTGCGCGGCGGCGACCTCGTCGAGGGCGGCGAGGACCCGCCGGCCGCGCCCGCTCTCCAGGTGCCGGGCGGCGCCGCCCGCGCGCGGGCTGTCCACGGCGGCGGTGGCGCCCGGCCGGTACTTGCCGGTCAGGAAACCGGAGGCCAGCCCGTAGTACGGCACGGCGGACAGGCCCGCGTGCGCGGCGAGATCGCGCAGATCGCCCTCGTAGGTGTCGCGGGAGACCAGGTTGTAGTGGGGCTGGACGGCCACGTAGCGGGCGAGGCCCGCGCGGTCGGAGTACTCCAGACTGGCGCGCAGCCGCTCGGGGGAGATGTTGGAGGCGGCGATGTACCGGACCTTCCCGGCCCGCACCAGCTCGTCCAGCGCGCCGATGGTCTCCTCGACGGGCACCTCGGGCTGGTCGAAGTGGGTGTAGTAGAGGTCGATGTGG
>DASTDN010000086.1:0-5749 GCA_035710365.1 Streptomyces sp.
AGCAGATCGCGCACCGGCTGGGCATCTCGGAGAACGGCACCAAGCGGCACGTGTCCAATGTGCTGGCGAAGCTGAACTGCCCCAACCGGACCGTGGCCGCGGTGATCGCCGTCAAGGAGGGACTGATACCCGCCCCCGCACCCTCGGCCGTCCTGTGAGGCGCGCGGTGCCCGCGGGCGGGCCCGTTCGGGCCCCCCGGACGGGCCCCCCGGTCGCACGCCCGGCCGGGGATAGTGCCCCCGATCCCTCTCTCCCTAGCGTGAGCGGCGGCCACCGGCCTCCCCCGTCGTCGAGAGAAGGATGGGCCGTCTGATGTCGTGGAGCACCCGACCGGGAGCCGCCGAGCGGGCGGGTTCCGGCTCTCGCCCGCCGGAGGTCGACACCGCCGCGTTCCGGGACCTGATGAGCGGCTTCCCCAGCGGCGTCGCCGTGGTCACCACGCTCGACGACGACGGCACGCCGCGCGGCATGACGTGCACGTCGCTGTGCAGTGTGGGCCTGCAGCCGCCGAGCCTGCTGGTCTGCCTCGACAACCGCAGCGGCACCCTGCGGGCAGCGGTGTCGCGGGGCGCCTTCGCGGTGAACCTGCTGCACACGGCGGGCCGCCGGGCGGCGGCGTCGTTCAGCAGGCCGGGGGCGGGGCGGTTCGGGGACTTCGACTGGGAGCCCGTCGATCCGCACGGCCTGCCCAGGCTGGTGTCCGACGCCCACTCCACGGCCGTGTGCCGGGTGCTGCGCACGGTGCCGGGAGGTGACCACACCGTCGTCCTGGGCGCCGTCGAGCACGTCGTCACCGCAGACGACCCGCGCCCGCTGCTGTACGGGCGGCGGCAGTACGCGGCCTGGCCCTCGGCGTAGCGGGGGCGCGGGGCGCCGAGTGCGCCGCGCACACGGCCGCGGGGGCCGGACCCGGTGAGGTCCGGCCCCCGCGGCGTGGGCGGAATCGGTCAGCCGTGCAGGTGCGCCAGGTACTCGTACTGGCTGGGCAGTTCGGCGACCAGGTGCTCGGCCTGCCGGCGGATGTCGGCCCACCGCTCGTGCGCCGCCGACGGGTCCAGCAGGTCGAGCGCCGGGTGGGAGCGCCGCGGCCCGCTGCCCAGGCCGGTGAGCATCACGTTGTAGGAGTACGCCTCGAAGCCGTGGTAATAGGGGTACACGCTGCTCTCGGCGGGCAGCCGGCCCTTCCACACCTCCATCCGTTCGGCGAGGCCCTCGGGCAGCTCCCGCTCGTCGGTGGCCTTCCAGTAGGGCGTGTCGCTGCGCGTGGACGCCTTGTAGTGCAGCACGAGGAATTCCCGTACGCCGTCCAGGCAGCGGGCGACGCTCTGGTTGTAGCCGCGCGCGCGGACCGGGTCGTGGCCCTTGTCCGGCCAGTGCCGCACCAGTTGCTCGATGCCGTGCTGGATGAAGAAGATGCCGGTCGACTCCAGGGGCTCGACGAAGCCGCTGGACAGGCCGATCGCGACGCAGTTGCGCACCCAGGAGCGCCGGTTGCGGCCGATCCGCATGCGGATGTGGTTGGCCTCGGCGTCCGCCGCGTCCGGGCCGACGAAGGCCCGCAGTTCGGCCTCGGCCTCCTCGGGCGTGCAGAACTGCGACGAGTAGACGTAGCCGGTGCCGATGCGCCCGAAGAGGGGGATGGTCCAGATCCACCCGGAGTCGCGGGCGCTGGCGGTGGTGTACGGCGCGAGGCCGCCGTCCCTCTCGATGTCGACGGGGACGCGCAGCGCCACCGCCCGGTCGTTGGGCAGGACGTTCTCGAAGGACTCGAAGGGCTCTTCCAGCGTCTTGTTGATGAGCATCCCGCGGAAGCCGGTGCAGTCGATGTACAGGTCGCCGCTCAGCTCGCCGTGTTCCTCGGTGACGATCTCCTTGATGTCGCCCCGCTCGTCGCGCCGCACCTGAACGACGTGGTCGAGGACGCGCCGTACGCCCTGGCGGGCGCCGTGCCCGGCGAGGTACTCGGCGAGCAGCGCCGCGTCGAAGTGGTAGGCGTAGGGGAACTGGGTGTCCTGCTGGAACATGGTGGTGCGCCGCTTGCGGTCACCGCCGTCGTGCAGCTCGTCGTGGAACAGCGAGCCGTCCAGCCGCTTCGGGGCGCGCTTGGCGTCGCACAGCGCCGGCAGGACGTAGCAGGCCTGGTCGAGGCGCTGGTCGGGGGTGCCGTGCTTGAGCCACCAGTCGGCGAGGGTGAAGCCGTCGACCGTGCGCAGCCGCTCGAAGGGGTGGTAGAAGTGCTCGCCCTGGCCCCGCCAGTTCTCGAAGCGGATGGCCAGCTTGTACG
The DNA here is from genome assembly GCA_035710365.1 of Streptomyces sp. GTDB lineage: Bacteria > Actinomycetota > Actinomycetes > Streptomycetales > Streptomycetaceae > Streptomyces. Next base: position 2,285 of record DASTDN010000086.1, read on the forward strand.
CGGCGTTGCACGACGGCATCCACTCCTCCTCGGCCAGGCCGAGGTAGTCGAAGAAGTGCCGCACGGTGCTGAAGGTCGCCTCGCCGACGCCGATCGTGGCCACGTTCGCCGATTCGACGAGAGTGACGTCCAGCCGGTCCTTGAACGTCTCCTTGAGATAGGTGGCGGTCATCCAGCCCGCCGTGCCGCCGCCGACGATGACCACGTGCCTGATCATGCGTTGTGTCCTCCTTCGTAGAACGCCGGGCATCCGCCGGCTGGGGTCCTCGACGGGTGGCCCGCCGGGTGGGCGCTGTCGACCGCGCCGGGCAGGTGGTCGCGCGCGTCCCACAGGTGGGGGAAGAAGCGGTGGACGAGCGTCCGCTCCAGGTAGGAGACGCCGGTGCCGCCGGTGCCCCGGGCCGTGCCGATCATGCGGCGGACCAGGGTGACGTGTTCGGTGCGCCAGCGCAGCCACAGCTCGTCGTAGTCCAGGAGCAGTTCGCTGAGGACGTACAGGGTGCCTCCGGCCCGCGGCGGGAGGTACAGCTCCACCCAGTTCGTCAGGCCGTCGCGGCGGCCCGCGTCGAGGTGGGCGTCGGCGACGCTGCGCCCGAGGAGCGTCTCGGTGGAGGTGGGGGGCAGGGTGCCGCCGTGCGCGGCGCGGACGGTGCGCAGATGGTGCTCGTCCCGCAGGCCGGAGAGCAGCTCCAGTTCGCGGAACTGCTCCGACTGCAGGCCGCTCGCCCCGTCCAGCATGCCGCGGAAGGCGTGGAAGCCGGCGGGCGGCAGGGAGCGCAGGGTGCGCAACTGGGCGAGGAGCACGGCCATCGTGTCGTTGACGCGCCGCAGTCGTGTGCAGCACTCGGTGAGGCGCCCCTCGTCGAGCAGCCGCACCACCGCGCGCAGGTCGTCGGCGAGGAGCTTGAACCACAGCTCCATCGCCTGGTGCACGACGATGAAGTGCAGTTCGTCGGGCGCGGCGCTCAGCGGCTGCTGCAGGCGCAGCAGGTCGGGGACGCGCAGGTAGTTCTCGTAGGTGAGCGGGCGGTCGGCGCAGGCGTGGGAGTCGCTGTCGGGCCGGCCCGCGGCCGTGGACCTCATTCGTGTCCGTCCGTACGGGCCCGCGCACGGCCCCGTCGCGCAGCGCCCTCCCCCGGCGGTGGTCCGAGCGGCGGGGCCGGCTGCGGGTACAGACGGGTGGTCAGCTCTGAGCCGTCGGGCACGGGGCCCCCTTCGGTGTCGGTCGGTCCTGGGCACGGGAGTCGCTCCCGAGCCTTCCGCCATCGGGCTCTCAGCGGCAGCTCCGACCGAGGTACCCGATCGGGCCCTCCGGGGGCGCGCATCGAGCGGTACGGATGGTGCGGGGCGTGGTTCGCGGGGCGGGCGCCGGGCGGCCGGGCCGCGGCGTGCGGGGGCGTCGCGGGGCGCCCGCCCGCGGTACCGGCGGGCCCTCGGAAGGGCCGGGCGGACGGCGCGCCGGAGCCGCGCGGACGCGCGGACAGCGCAGGCGGGAGGGGCGGGGGCACGCCTCGGGCGGCGGCACCGGCCGGGTCCTCGGGGCGGCGGGCCGGTCAGGGCGCGCGGCGGGCGGGCGAAGGACCGGCCGGCGCACTCGGGGGAGTACGCCGGCCGGGTTGTGCGACAGCTCCCTCCGCGGTCCCCGGCGGAGCAGCCGCCACACCGTTCCCACGGTGCACCCACACGATTGCATCGTTGCAATGTTTCCGTAAAGACAAGGACCGGACTTCCTGGGACACCCTTTACCCAACGCCCCGCACGACGCGGCGGGGCGGGGCGGCACGCCCTCCGGCACCCTCCCCCCGTCCCGCCCCGGAGCGTGCACCGCGCCTGCCGCCGGGCGCCACCGCGGCATGTGCGCTCCGGCCCTCCGGGACCCGCGCGCCCTCTCACGCCTCCTGCGCTCCTGTGCCCGTGCACCCGTGTACCCGTGTGCTTCTGCGTACGAGACGAACGCCCTCCCCGCGCCGCACGCCGCCACACGGCCCGCGCGCCGTTCGACCAGCCGGACAACCACCGGCACACGGAACGTGAACGTAACGCGCGGTACATCTAGGCACACCCCCATGCCGGATGTAACGTCGATGACCGTCAGGCTGCGGACGCCTCACCGTCGCCCGCTCGTCGCGAAGGACCGGTCGTGCCGCGCCCCCTCTCCCGCCCCACAGCCTCCACCCTGACCAGCGCGAGTGCCCCGCTCACGCTCGCGCGCCCGGGGAGCGGACCCGACCCGGCGGTGGACGCCCGCCCGCGGCGCTCGGCGCCGGACTCGGCGGCGAGGCGCGGGGCTCCGCCGCGGGCGGTCTCGGCGACGCCGGTCCGATCGCCGGAGTGAGCACGCCCGAGCGGCCCCGGACCGGTCGGCGGCACGGACCCCACGCCCGGGGAGTGGCTCGATCTCGGCAGCGCGCCCGTGCGGGCCGCGCTGATCGCGGCGACGGGAGACGGCGGTGGCCGTCAGCGGCGATCTCCCGCCCGGTGTGTCGTCGACACGGGGCGGAGCGCCGTGCCGCACCGTTAGGCTCAGCAATGTAGGGGCGCTCTTCAACTACTTTGCGGGAGCGCGCAGGAAGGAACGGGCAGCATGACCACAGGCGTACTGGCGGACGAGATCCGGCTCAGGCTGGGCGAGCTCAGCCCCGCCGAACGCAAGGTCGGGCGCGTGCTGCTGGCCGCCTACCCGTCCGCCGGGTTCGAGACGGTGGCCGCCATCGCCGAACGGGCCGGGGTCAGCGCCCCCACCGTGCTGCGGTTCGTGTCGCGGTTCGGATTCCGCGGCTTCCCCGACTTCCAGTCCGCGCTGCGCGCCGAGCTGGAGGAGCGCAACGCCTCCCCCCTCACCCTTTACGAGGCCCCCGCGTACGGCCGTCCCGTGGAGGAGGGCGCCGACGGGGCGAGTCTGCTGGACCGGGTGCGCACGGTGTTCCCGGCCGAGGTGGCGGCGATGCTGACGGAGCTGCCGCCGCACGACCTCGACCACGCGGTGCGGCTGCTCGCCGATCCCAAGGTCCGTGTCACTCTGGCCGGCGGCCGGTTCACGCATCTGCTCGCCCAGTACCTGGGGCTGCACCTGATGCAGTTGCGGGAGGACGTCCGTTTCCTCCCGGACCGGGCCGTGGAGCGCACGGCGACGCTCAACTCCCTGCGCCGGCGCGACGTGCTCGTCGTGTTCGACTACCGGCGCTACGAGCAGGACAAGATGGCGATGGCCGGTCTCGTCCGGGAGCGGGGCGGCAAGGTGCTGCTGTTCACCGACACCTGGCTGTCCCCCGTCACCAGCAGGGCGGACGTTGTCCTGCCCTGCCGGGTGACCGCCCCCTCCCCCTACGACAGCCTCGTGCCGACGCTCGCCGTGGTCGAGACGGTGGTCGGCGGGGTCGTCGAGGCCCTGGGTGAGGCGGCCCACGATCATCTGCGGCGCGGGGAGGACGTGGCCCAGACCATCGGGCTGGTGTGAGCCGGCGC
>DASTDN010000087.1:0-3225 GCA_035710365.1 Streptomyces sp.
GTCTGGAGCCTGCTCCCCGAGGACCTGGAAGGCGTCGGCGAGCAGCTGCGGGACGGCTTCACGTCCTTCGGCGACTGGAACTGACCGGAAGCACCCGGAGGGCGACGGCGACGACACCGGGACTCCCTCCGACACCTCCACCGGGTACCCTCACGGAGCCCGCCCGCGGGCTGCTCCCCACAACGCCACGCAGACGACCTGCGAAAACCCCTGGAGACTGACGACGATGGCCGACCGGGTCACGGTGATCGGCTGGGACGGTTCGCCGCTGACCGCCGCGGCGAGCGCCGCCCTGGGCGCCGCCACGCTCGTGGCCGGCGCCGCCCACCACCTGGCGCTCCCCGAGGTGCCGGCAGGCGCCGAGCGCATCCGCCTCGGCAGCGTCGCCCTCGCCGCCCGCCGCATCGCCGGCCACCGCGGCACGGCCGTCGTGCTCGCCGACGGCGACCCCGGCTTCTTCGGCGTCGTCCGCACGCTGCGCGCACCCGAGTTCGGCCTTGAGGTCGAGGTCGTCCCCGCCGTCTCCTCCGTCGCCACCGCCTTCGCCCGCGCCGGCATGCCCTGGGACGACGCCCACGTGGTCGTCGCACACCCCCGCACCCTGCGCCGCGCGGTCAACGTATGCCGCGCCCACACCAAGGTCGCGGTACTCACCTCGCCCGGCGCCGGCCCCGCCGAACTCGGACTCCTCCTCGACGGCGTCCACCGCACCTTCGTCATCTGCGAGGAACTCGGCACCGACCGCGAACAGGTCAGCGTCGTCACCTCCGACAAGGCCGCCGACCACACCTGGCGGGACCCGAACGTCGTCATCGTCATCGGCGGCCCCGTCGGCGGCACCGAGGGCGGCGGCTGGATCGCCGGACGCGACCCGGCCGCCGGACCGCGCGGCTGGACCCTGCCCGGCCGCACCTACGGCGTACTCGGCGAGGGCGAGAGCGACCTGCTGCGCGCCGCCCAACTCGCCCGCCTCGGGCCGCGGACCGGCGACCTCGTGTGGGACATCGGATGCGGCGGCGGCGCGTTCGCCACCGAGGCCGCCCGCGCCGGCGCCGCCGTCATCGCCGTCGACCGCGACCGCGACGCCTGCGCCCGCACCGAGGCCGCCGCGCGCCGCCTCGGTGTGCAGCCGCAGATCGTCCACGGCACCGCGCCGCACGTCCTGGAGAACCTCCCCGAACCCGACGTCGTCCGCATCGGCGGCGGGGGAGCGGCCGTGGTCTCCGCGGTCGCCGACCGCCGTCCGCAGCGCATCGTCACCCACGCCGGCACCCGGGACGCCGCCGAACTCGTCGGCCGCGACCTCACCCAACACGGCTACGACGTCGAGTGCGCGCTGCTCCAGTCCGTCGAACTCGACACGCGCGTCTGGACGGAGACGGAGCGAAGCGTCGCGTTCCTGCTCAGCGGCGTGCTGCCGGTCCGCGAGGGCTGATCCCGGCACCGTCCCGGTGATCCTGTTGTCGTACCGCGCGGTAGGCTGGCCGATCGCTGCACACCACGCGGCGCCCTGCGGTTCGTCGGTCAATGTCCGGAAAACAGGACCGTTTTGGGGCGGCCGTGGTACGGCAGCGACCGGGGGACCGCGCAACGTGGCGCAGTCCACAACGGGCAGTCGTGGATCACGCTGTCGTGGCAGGGGAACGCCCGCGACAATGGCACGGAACGGATTGCCACTGAATGGCTTTGTCGTCTTTTTCGGCGGGCCGTTCGTGCCGCCGGGGACGCACGCTCGTTCTCCACGGCGGGGCGGTCAGTGCGCCGTTCCTGGTGAGCTGGTCGTAGAAGCACTAACCGATGGGCGAGGGGTACGCATGACCGACACCGGCCAGGTCCCGGGCGAAGGACTGCCGGAGAACGCAGGCACGGTGGAGCAGCCGGGCGCCCCCGCCCACGGCTCGTACCCCTACCTCTCCGAGACGACGGCCCAGGACGAGGAGCAACTGCTGCTGCCGGGAGCCCAGAGTCCCTGGGGCAACGAGGTCGCGCCGCCCGCCCCCGAGCCGGTCGTGGAGGCCGTGCACCAGCCGCCGCACCCGGCCGGTCCCCAGCACGCCGGACCGCACCAGCAGGGAATCCACCAGCCCGGTCCGCACGAGGCCGCCGGACGCGACAGCGGTTTCGTCGACCTCGGCGGCGTCCGCCTGCCCGATTCCGGACAGGCGTCGGCTCCCTCCGCCCCCGTGACTCCCGCGCCGGCGCTGCCGCCGCGCCGGCCGCTGCACCTCGGGCCGCCCGTGCCCGACATGTCCGCGAGCCCGGTCCGCTCCCTCGCCGACCGGGGCCCGGCCAACGCGCCGCGTCAGCCCGTCCCGGTCGCCGTCCCCGGCCCGGCGCCCGCTCCGGCCCCGGGCCCGGAGTACCTCGACGTGGCCGGGCCCGGCACGCCCGCCCGGCCCGCACAGGCCGGGAGCGCCGAAACGGTTGTCCCTGCCGGGGGCACCGCGGTCATGACGGGACCGGCCGGGGCGGTCCAGGCGGACGTGGCCGAGGCCGAGGCGGTTCAGGCTGGGGCGGTTCCGACCGAGGCCGTCCAGGCCGGAACGGCTCAGGTCCAGGCGGCTCAGGCCGAGGCGGTCCAGGCCGCCGGGACGGGTCCGGCTGAGGCGGCGGTGGCGCGTGCGGCGTGGGGGCACGGGGTGCAGGAGGCTCCCGGGTCCCACGACGCGTCGCCCGTGACGCCCGAGGAGTCCGTGCCGTCTCCCCAGGCGGCCGCGGAGGTGCCCGTGGCGGAAGCGGTCGGCCCGGAGGTGTCCGTGGTGGAGCCGCCCGTCACGGTCGAGGGTGCGGAGATCCCGACGGCGGAAGAGGCCGTGGCCGCGGGCGCGGAACCGGCCGGAGAGCCGCAGGACCCGGCCGGGAGCGCGCAGACCGCCCCCGCCGAGGCCGCCCCCGCCGAGGGCGAGCCCCTCGCGGAGTCCGGCGTGCCGCGGGATCCGCATGCGGCCGCGCCTCAGGAGGAGCCGGCGGCGGACCCGGCCGCGTCGGAGGACGCGCGGCCTCCCGAGGCCCTCGCGCCCGAGACCCAGACACCCGAGATGCTGGCGCCCGAAGCCGTTGCGCCTGAGGCCGACGCCGAGGCGCCCACCCTCGAAGCCGAGGCGCCCCAGGCCCTCGCGCCCGGGAACCTCGTGCCTGAAGCCGTAGCACCCGAGGCCGAGACCCCGGCGCCCGGGGCCGAGGCTCTCCCGCACGAAGCCTTCGCGCCCGAGGCCGCCCCCGAGG
>DASTDN010000088.1:0-7209 GCA_035710365.1 Streptomyces sp.
CACCGACGCAGCGACCGGCTGGGCGATCGGCCGCCGGTCCGTCAGCGGAGCGGCGGCCGGAGCGGCCGTGCGCACCTCGCGGGCGACCCGCTCGGGTACCGGGTCGCCGCCGCCCACCCGGAACCGGGCGGTCCGCCGTGCGGGAGCGGCCGCCGTCTCCGCCTCGCCCTGTGCGCCGAGCAGCGCCGTGAGGTCCACCGGCAGGCCGTGCCCGACCAGCCGGGCGGCCAACTGGGCGACCGACTTGGTGGCCGGTACGCCGCGTCGGTCCGTGCAGACCGCGACGTGCGGTTGCTCACCGAGGGTGTCGCGCACCCAGCGGGAGCACGTGGCACCGGGGCCGACCTCGATGAAGTAGCGGTATCCCCGGTCGTAGGCGGTGCGGATCAGGCGCGGGAAGTCGATGGTGGAGCGCAGGGTGTGGGCGATGCGCCGCGCGATGCGCTCCCGGTCCAGTCCGGTGAGCTCCTGGTAGTCGTAGGCGGAGAACAGTTCCAGGCCGTCGATCGAGCCGGTCGGGTAGTCGTTCAGCCCGGCCAGGCCGTCGAGTTCGGTGTCCACCACCGGGCAGTGCATCACCACGCTGACGGGCGAGCGTGCCGCCGGGCAGCCCAGTTCCTCGATCAGCGCGCGGCACTGCGCGGGATCGCCCGCGATCACCAGCTCGCCCGGGGTGTTGACGTGGGTGAGGAACACCCGGTCGTAGTGCGCCAGCGCGGCCTGCACGGTGTGCTGGTCGGTGAGCAGGACGTGCGAGGCCCAGAGGTCCTTGTCGGGCGTCCGGTCCGGGATGTCCTTCCACATCTCGCGCACGGTGCGGCGCGCGCCGACCAGGCGGTCCCGGAAGATCGGCGTGTCGCTGATCAGATCGTCGCGGCGGCCCTCGGCGGCCCACCCGCCGGTGGCGAAGAGCATGCTGGACTCGCCCAGGCTGTAGCCGAAGCCGCCGTGCGCGGTGATGCCCAGGATCTTCCGCACCAGGTGGGTGTAGAGGATGGCGAAGCTGGTCCCGGTGGCCAGCATGAACGGAACGTCCTCGCCCAGCGCGGACTCCAGTTCCATCAGCTCCCGCCGCCCCGGCGTCACGTAGGCGCGCGGGTAGAGCAGGGCGGACCGCATCTGCCGGGCAGGCTCGTCGGCCTGCGCCTCGAAGTGCTCCAGCAGGCCGGGGAAGGCGCGGAACAGGTCCTGGCCGAGGCCTGGGTAGGAGTTGAACGCACCGGGGTAGACCAGTGCGACCTTGCCCTCGGGACCGATCGGGCGGGCGGTGAAGTAGGAGCCGGCCGGGGTGGCCCACTCGCCGCCGGCGGCGTACGCGCCGGGGATGTCCCGGGCGGCGAGCTCCAGTTGCAGGCTCAGGTCGGCCGCGTCCCGGCCGACGAGGACCGCGCGCAGGGTGGTGCCGGGAAGTTCCCGCGCGGCGGCGCGGGCCAGCTCCAGCGGGTCGGCTCCGCCGTCCAGCAGGCCGCGGTGGCGCTCGACGGAGGCGAGCAGCCCGTCCGGGCTCGCGGCGGAGAGCGCCAGCAGGACCGGGCCCTCGGCCCGCTGCCAGTCCCGGTCCACCGCGCGCCCGCGGCTCCCCTCCGCGGAGAGCACCAGATGTGCGCAGCCGCCCTGCGAGCCCACCATGCTGACGGCGGCGTACCGCCTCGTCCGGCGCGACGAACGCAACCAGGGCCGTGACCGCTCCGGCACGTACAGCCCGGAGCCGGCGAAGCCGTCCACGAACTGAGGGGCGGGCCGCTCCCACCCGGCGGTCCCGGGCAGGTAACCGCCGTACAGGCAGAGGACGGTGCGGATCAGCCCGGCCATTCCCGAGGCGCATCCGGCGTCCCCGATCTGCGCCTTGGCGCTGCCGAGGGCGACGACACGCGTCGGGTCGGCTGGACCGCCCGCGGCCGGGCCGTCGTCGGCGGCCGTGGCCACCGCCTCGGCGCGGTACACGCGGGCCAGGGCGGTGAGTTCGGCGTGGTCCTCACCGGCGGTGCCCGCCGCATGGGCCTCGACGTAGCCGACCTCCGAGGCGGAGATCCCGGCAGCCGTCAGCGCCGCCCGGGCGGCGGCGGCCAGCGTGTCGGGGTCCGTCCGCGGTCCCTCGCCGTCGCGGGCCCGGGCGGCGCCGACGGCCAGGGCGTCCAGCCGGGCGTAGACGCGGCGGCCCTCCGTCTCCCCGCTGCGGGTGACGACGACCGCGCCGGCGCCCTCGCCGATCCGGACACCGCCGGTGCCCGCGCCGAAGGTCAGGCCCGCGTCGGAGACCGCGTCGGGGTGCAGCAGCAGGTGCTCCGCGGAGCCGGTGAGGTCGACCGCGCCGATCAGCACCGCCTCGATGCCCGGGTCGAGCAGCAGCAGCCGGGCGACCTCCAGTGCCTCCGCGGTCCCCGAGCCCTCCGCCGAGACGGTGAAGGACGGGCCGGTGAGGTTCCACAGCGAGGAGATCCGGCTGGCCATCACGTTGCCGATGTAGCTGAGCACCTCGTTGGCCACGATCGGCGGCACCACCGCGTCACGGCCGGCCGACGCGACCGCGGAGAACTGCTGCTCGGTGAGCTCCACTCCCGCGGCCTCGAACTGCTCGCGCAGGAAACTGCCCAGCGTGTACCGGGTGAGCCGGGCGTGTGTGTACGGCTCCAGTTCCATCGCCACCACCACCGCGATCCGCCGCGGCTCGGGCGCGCTCGCGCCCTGAGGGACGTCCCGGCTGTATCCGGCGTCCCGCAGTGCCTCGTCGGCGACCTGGGTGGCCAGCGCGTGCTGAAGGTTGTAGGTGCGCAGATCGGCGGGCGGGATCTTGTGGTCGACGGGGTCGATGTCCACCCCGTCGACGTAGGCGCCGTGCGGCACGGAGTCCCCTGCCAGCCCGGCCCGATCGAGTGTTCCGCCGCTGGTCTGCTCCAGACCGCGCCAGCGCCGCTCGGGCAGCGGGCCGAACGCGTCCGCGCCCGCGTGAACGGCCCGTTCCAGGGCGTCCACGTCTTCGAGCGGGCCGAAGTGCGCGCCCAGGCCGACGATGTCCAGAGCAGGCGGCTCGACCGGGGGCTCCTCGACGGGTTCCCAGGTCTCCGCGGCCTCGGGCGCGGAGAGGACGACGTGCGCGTTGGTGCCGCCGAAGCCGAACGCGGAGACGGCCGCCCGCAGCGGCCCCAGCCCTTCGGGCCACGCCCGCCCCTCGCGGACCAGCACCTCCTCCCCCACCTGTCCGTCGGCCGAGCGCACCGGCTGCCCGACGCCGGTCGTCGGTGGGATGTGGCCCTTGTCCATGGCCAGGATGACCTTGAGGAGGCTGCTCAGTCCGGCGACGGTGAGCAGGTGCCCGATGTTGCCCTTGACCGAGCCGATCAGCGGGACCTTGCCGTGGCGGCCGAAGAAGGCGGCCACGGACTCTGCCTCCGTGGCATCTCCCAGGGGGGTGCCGGTGGCGTGGCATTCCAGGTAGTCGATGGCGGACGGATCCACCCCGGCTTCGGCGTAGGCGAGTTCGTAGGAGGTCATCTGGCCGCGGCCCTGCGGGACGAGCAGGTGGCGTCCGCTGCCGTCGTTGCTCAGACCGATGCCGTCGATGACGGCGTGGATGCGGTCGCCGTCCCACAGCGCGTCGGCGAGCCGCTTCACGGCGACCATCCCGGCGCCCTGGCCGGTGAGGATGCCCTCGGAGTGCTTGTCGAAGGGCTGGCTGAAGCCGCTTTCGGGGTAGGCGTGCAGGTCGCTGAAGGAGAGGTGGATGAGGGTGGGGTCGGGCGCGCAGACACCACCGGCCAGCACCAGGTCCGCCTGTCCCGCGGCGAGATGGGCGCAGGCCAGCTTGAGCGCGTAGAGCGCGGAGGAGCAGGCCGCGTCCAGGGCGTAGCGCGGGCCGCCGAGGCCGAGCGCGGCGGCGGTGACGGCCGCGGGAGAGCCGCTGACCAGCAGGCTCTCGCTGCGCAGCAGTCCGGCGTCGACCAGCGGGGTGCCGTCCGGGAGCCCGGCCAGCGGGGGCAGCCCGGACTGGCGCAACCCCTCCAGCACCGCTTCCTGGGCCAGGGGGACGCTGATCCCGGCCGAGGTGGGGGTGGGGAAGGAGTAGTTCCCGAGGATGAGAGCGGTGCGGGCGAGGGTCTCGGGCCGGTCGTCACAGCCGCTGTCCCGCAGCGCCTCGCGGGCGGTGTGCAGCGACCAGTGGAAGATCCGGTCGAGAGGGGTGAGCCGTTCGGGGGCGAGACGGTAGCCGGTGGGGTCGAACGCGAAGTCGGTGATGAAGCCGCCACGGCGGCAGTAGATGCGGTGCTGCGGGTCGAGGTCGGCGTCCTCGGGTGTCGCGCCGAAGATGTCGTCACTGCCCTCCTGGCGGACGTCCGCCCCGTTGCGCAGGTTCTCCCAGAACTCGGCGGGGGTGTGGGCGCCCGGGAAGAGACAGGACAGGCCGACGATGGCGTACTTGCTCATCAGAGCGAGGTCCCTCCGTAGGTCGGTCGGCCTGGCCGGCGCGCGCGAACGGCGCCCGGCCAGGCCGACCGGGTCAGGTCGTCAGTCGGATACGGACAGGCCGGTCAGCCGGTGACGAACTTGGCCGTGAGCTGCGGCGCCGAGACGACGGACACGTCGTGCAGGCGCATCAGCACCCGCCCGTCGGGGGCACACGCGGTGACGGAGAGCCGGGATTCGGCGCCCGTGCCGGCGGAACCGGGCTGCACCGTGACGAGGAAGGGCTCACCGTCGGGCAGCGGGTGGTACAGCTCGGCGCAGCCGATGGCCAGCGGCAGTCCGGCGCTGTCCCGGAAGAGCCGCACCCACACCAGGGCGGCCTGCAGCAGCACGTCGGCGGTGCCGGGGGCGTAGCGAGCGCCGGCGAAGGCGCTGCCCGCGGTGCGGTGCTCCGCGAGCGCGCACTCCAGGACGAGCCGGGACTCCTCCTCGGCGAGCACCCGCCGGATGCCGCGCAGCGAGGGGCCGTGGAAGAGGGTGCCGTCCGTGTAGAGGATGTCGGCGGACCGGCCGCCGCCCAGCGCCGGCAGCCCGGCGACGGGCGCTTGCGGCGCGGGCGGTGCGGTGTCCAGCACGGCGGAGTAGTGCGGCCGCACCGCGCCGTCCCGGCTCACCGAACGCATCGCCACCTGAACGGCGCCGGCGTCCCCTGACAGCGGGCTGACGACGAGGCGGCAGTCCTCCGGCTGACTGCCGTCGAAGACGATGCCCTTGTGCACGGAGAACTCCCGCACCCGACGGACCTCGCCGCCGGTGGCGCGCTCCACCGCGCCGATCACCCAGCCGAGCGCCATGGCCGCCGGGAGCACCGGCGCCTCACCGATCACGTGGTCGGCCACGATCGGTTCCCGGTCCAGGTCGCCGGTCCGTCGCTCGACGGTGAGGGCGGCGGCCGGGGCGGACGGGACGCGCTCGGAGAGGGGGGTGGTCGGGCCGAGCACGGTCACCACGTCGTCGGCGCGCTCGGCGGTGAACTGGTCGGCGAACATCGCGGCCCCGGTCTCCTGCGGGATGAGGGTGATGCCGCGCTCCCGGAAGACGGCCTTGATCTCCGGGGAGACCATGCCGCTGTCCCAGGCGCCCCAGTTGAGCGAGGTGATCCGGGCGTCGGGGTGACGCTGCTTCCAGGAGGACGCCCAGGCATTGAGCGCCTCGTTGGCCATGGCGTAGTCGGACTGGCCGCGGTTCCCGAAGAAGCCGGCGACCGAGGAGAACAGCACCACGTGCCGCAACGCGTCCGCGTCCAGCGCCGCTGTCACGGCACGCAGTCCCGCCAGCTTGGGGGCGAGGACACGCTCGATCTCGGATGCCTTCTTCTGTCCGATCAGTTGGTCGGCCAGCACTCCGGCACCGTGCACCAGGCCGGTGACCCGGCTCCGGTAGGGAGCCAGAGCGGCCGCCGTGGCCTGCGGGTCGGTGATGTCCACCGCGAGGTACTCGGCCTGGCTGCCCGCCGCGCGCAGCGCGGCCAGGGTCGCGTGCACCTCCCGGCTGCCGACGACGGCCCGGTATGCCTGCTCGACCCGCTTCGGCGTGGGCTTCTCGCCCGCGGCCTTCAGATCTGCGACGGCAGCGGCCTTGAGCGCCGCGGCGTCCTGCAGCCCGCGCGCCCAGTCGGGCTCCTCCTCCAGCGGAGTACGGCCGAGCAGCAGCAGACCGGGCCGGTGACGCCGCGCCAGCTCCGCCACGCACGCCGCAGTGATGCCACGCCCGCCCCCGGTGACCACCAGAAGGTCCTCGGAGCTCAGCGGCTGCGGCTGGGCGCCCATCTGGTGCAGCGGCCTCTCCGCGAGGGTGAGGGTGACTCGGCGGGTGCCGTCGTGACCGACCTGAACGGGCCCGGCGGCCGCGTCGTACGCCTCGCCGAGCACCAGCGCGGCGGTGTCGCCGGGCGCCAGGCCGGGAGCCAGGTCGACGGCCCGGCAGAAGACTTCCGGGGCCTCCACGGCCAGGGTCTTGACGAGGCCGGCGACCCCGCCCATCGGCGCCAGTTCCTCGTCGACGCCGTCGAGGCCGAAGGAGCCGTCCAGCCGCGTGACGGTGATGTAGGCGGCGCGGCCGAACTCGGCGGCGGTGTTCAGCGGTTCCACCAGGTGCTTGGCCACCAGCAGAGTGTGCGCCAGGCGCCGCACTCCCTCCGCCCAGTCCGTCGGAGGCTTGGTCCACAGGTCGAGCACCAGGCTGATCCGCTCGCCCAGTGCCTCCTCGACCCGCGAGGCGAGCTCGGTGACGCCCCAGCCGGTCAGCGCGTGATCCACCGTGCCGTCGACTCGTTGCGGCACTCCGGGCAATCGCAGGACGTGCACCTTCCAGCCCTGCTCCTGGAGCCTCGCGGCGATCTCCGGGGCCGACTCGCCGCCGTCGTCCACCAGCAGTGCGCCCGAGGACGCGGGGTAGGCGTTCACCAGTCGGTCGGGCACGGGGAGCTCGGCGAGAGCGGCCTGCGCCCTGCCGATGCGCCCGTGCTCCGGGGTGGCCTCCGGCTCGGGTGCCGTGGCCGGCGGCGCGGCGGACGGGCCGGGCTGCCGGGCGGACGCGTCCTGGCCGGTGATGAAGCCCACGATGTCCTCAAGCGTCCGCAACTCCGCGAGCTGCTCCGGACCCGCGGCAACACCCCCCGCGAACCGCTCATGCAGCACACCCATGATCTCCACACGCTTGATGGAATCGATACCGAGATCCGCCTCGACATCCATCCCCAGCTCCAGCATCTCCGCCGGATAACCCGTCTTCTGCGCCACCACCTCC
>DASTDN010000089.1:0-14458 GCA_035710365.1 Streptomyces sp.
CGCATCAAGGGCCAGAAGGGCGTCGCCAAGCGCGAGGGCCGCTCCGCCGAGAACGGCGCGGTCGTCTCGATCATCGCCGACGACAACTCCTCCGGCGTCCTGGTCGAGCTGAAGTGCGAGACGGACTTCGTCGCCAAGGGCGACAAGTTCCAGGCCGTCGCCACGGCGATCGCCGAGCACATCACGAAGACCTCCCCGGCCGGCGTCGAGGCGCTGCTCGCCTCCGAGATCGAGGCCGGCAAGACCGTCCAGGCGTTCGTGGACGAGGCCAACGCGAACCTCGGCGAGAAGATCGTCCTGGACCGCTTCGCTCAGTTCTCCGACGGTTTCGTGACGGCGTACATGCACCGCACGATGCCCGACCTGCCGCCGCAGATCGGTGTCCTCGTCGAGCTCGACAAGCCGAACGCCGAGGTTGCCAAGGGCATCGCCCAGCACATCGCCGCCTTCGCGCCGAAGTACCTCTCCAAGGAGGACGTGCCGGCCGAGGTCGTCGAGTCCGAGCGTCGCATCGCCGAGGAGACCACCCGCGCCGAGGGCAAGCCCGAGGCCGCCCTGCCGAAGATCGTCGAGGGTCGCCTCAACGGCTTCTTCAAGGACGCCACGCTGCTCGGCCAGCCGTACGCGCTCGACAACAAGAAGTCCGTCCAGAAGGTGCTGGACGAGGCCGGTGTCACCCTGAAGCGCTTCACGCGCATCAAGGTCGGCATCTGAGTCCGTACCGCCACCGGCGCCCGGCCCCTATAAGGTCGAGTGCAGTCGGCCATGTCGCCCGGGGATGACCTCCGCACGCGCGTGGCGCGGGCGACAGCAGATCTGACGAGGAGGCCATTGCCGACCATGGGATGCGAACCACACCCCACCGGCAATGGCCTTCTTCGTATGTGCGACACGTAAAAGAGGCGAAATCCCATGAGCACCAAGGCCCAGAAGAGCGACGACGGCAAAGTACCCGGCCGGTTCATGCTGAAGCTGTCCGGTGAGGCCTTCTCCGGCGGCGGGGGCCTGGGGGTCGACCCCGACGTGGTGCACGCCATCGCCCGTGAGATCGCGGCGGTCGTACGCGACGGAGCACAGATCGCGATCGTCATCGGCGGCGGCAACTTCTTCCGCGGTGCGGAACTCCAGCAGCGCGGCATGGACCGGGCACGCTCCGACTACATGGGCATGCTCGGCACCGTCATGAACTGCCTCGCCCTCCAGGACTTCCTGGAGAAGGAGGGCGTGGACTGCCGGGTGCAGACCGCGATCACCATGGGGCAGGTCGCCGAGCCGTACATTCCGCTGCGCGCCGTGCGCCACCTGGAGAAGGGCCGTGTGGTCATCTTCGGTGCCGGTATGGGCATGCCGTACTTCTCCACCGACACCACCGCCGCGCAGCGCGCCCTGGAGATCGACGCCGAGGCGCTGCTGATGGGCAAGAACGGTGTCGACGGCGTCTACGACTCCGACCCGAAGAAGAACCCCGACGCGGTGAAGTTCGACCACCTCGGGTACGGCGAGGTCATCACCCGTGACCTCAAGGTCGCCGACGCCACCGCCGTCACCCTGTGCCGCGACAACAGCCTCCCGATCGTCGTGTTCGAGCTTCTGTTGGAGGGCAACATCGCGCGCGCGGTCAAGGGTGAGAAGATCGGCACGCTCGTGGGCGACGAAGGCAGCCGGGACTGACCGGCCGAGGGATGGACAATGTCCTGCCGGTCCGGAACCGTGCAGGAGAAAGACGCGACGCAGCCGGCCGCCGCCCCGACAGGGAACCGCAGCCGGGCCTACTCAAGACACGCAGGAGCAAGTGGTGATCGAAGAGACCCTCCTCGAGGCCGAGGAGAAGATGGAGAAGGCCGTCGTGGTCGCCAAGGAGGACTTCGCCGCGATCCGCACCGGCCGTGCGCACCCGGCGATGTTCAACAAGATCGTGGCCGACTACTACGGCGCGCCGACGCCGATCAACCAACTGGCCTCGTTCTCCGTGCCCGAGCCGCGCATGGCCGTGGTGACGCCGTTCGACAAGAGCGCGCTGCGCAACATCGAGCAGGCCATCCGCGACTCCGACCTGGGCGTCAACCCGAGCAACGACGGCAACATCATCCGGGTGGTGTTCCCCGAACTGACCGAGGAGCGCCGCCGCGACTACATCAAGGTCGCCAAGGGCAAGGCCGAGGACGCCAAGGTCTCCATCCGCTCCGTGCGCCGCAAGGCCAAGGACGCCATCGACAAGCTGGTCAAGGACGGCGAGGTCGGCGAGGACGAGGGCCGCCGTGCGGAGAAGGAGCTCGACGACACCACCGCCAAGTACGTGGCGCAGGTCGACGAACTCCTCAAGCACAAGGAAGCGGAACTGCTCGAGGTCTGATGAACAACTCTTCCTGGGGCGCTCCGTCACACGCCGGGCACCCGCCGCAAGCCGGGCACCGGGGGCCTGCCGACCAGGGGCCCGGGCCCCAGGGGCACGCCTACGGGCATGTCCGGGGCACCGCCCCGGCGGGTCCCTCGTACGATGCGCACGACGCGCAGCAGACTCGACCCATGCCCATCGTGCCCGACGTGCCCGATCACGGCGGAGACCAGGATGACGACCGGGGGGCCGCTCGGCTGAGCGGCCCCTTGTTCCGCGACGAGACGCCGCAGGCACACCCGTACGGGGAGGTGCCGCAGAAACCGGAGCCCATGTCCGACGCCCCGCAGCCGGCGCCGAAACCGCACAAGAAGACCGCGGGACGCGACCTGGGCGCGGCGATAGGCGTCGGCGTCGGGCTCGGCGCGGTGATCGTCGCGTCGCTGTTCGTCGTCAAGGCCGTCTTCGTCGGTGTCGTCGCCGTCGCCGTGGTCGTCGGGCTGTGGGAACTGACCAAGCGCCTCGACGAACGCAGGGGCATCCGGGCGCCGCTCGTGCCCCTGGCCGTCGGCGGAGCGGCGATGGTCGTCGCCGGGTACGTGCGCGGTGCCGAGGGTGCCTGGATCACCATGGCGCTGACGACGCTCGCGGTGCTGGTCTGGCGCATGACGGAATCGCCGGAGGGCTACCTCAAGGACGTCACCGCCGGCGTCTTCGCCGCCTTCTACGTACCGTTCCTGGCCACGTTCGTCACGATGATGCTCATGGCCGACGACGGGCCGTGGCGGGTCCTGACCTTCCTGCTGCTGACGGTGGTCAGCGACACCGGCGCCTACGCGGTGGGCTGGCGCTTCGGCCGCCGCAAGCTGGCGCCGCGCATCAGCCCCGGCAAGACCCGCGAGGGCCTGCTCGGCGCGGTGGCGTTCTCCATGGCCGCGGGCGCGCTGTGCATGCACTTCCTCATCGACGACGGCCGCTGGTGGCAGGGCCTGCTGCTGGGACTCGCGGTCGCCGCCAGCGCCACGCTCGGCGACCTCGGCGAGTCGATGATCAAGCGTGACCTGGGCATCAAGGACATGGGCACGCTGCTGCCGGGCCACGGCGGCATCATGGACCGCCTGGACTCCCTTTTGCCAACGGCACCGGTGGTGTGGCTGCTGCTGGTGCTGTTCGTGGGATCGGGCTGACGTTCCGGTCCGCATCCATGGCGAAGGCCCGCCGCCCTCGGGGCGGCGGGCCTTCGCCATGGGGCCGGGAGCAGGCGCACGGCCCGGCGAGCGGGCCCGCCGGTGCGGCGGTGTGGATCTGCGACACTGGTACGGCCATGCCTAAGCCCGGAGAACTCACATTCGTCGCCCCGCGCGGTGCTCAGAAGCCGCCGCGGCATCTTGCCGACCTCACGCCCGCCGAGCGCAAGGAGGCCGTTGCCGCGATCGGTGAGAAGCCGTTTCGTGCCAAGCAACTGTCCCAGCACTACTTCGCGCGGTACGCGCACGAGCCGGAGCAGTGGACCGACATTCCCGCCGGTGCGCGCGGAAAGCTGCGGGAGGCGCT
Organism: Streptomyces sp.; assembly: GCA_035710365.1. Classification (GTDB taxonomy): domain Bacteria; phylum Actinomycetota; class Actinomycetes; order Streptomycetales; family Streptomycetaceae; genus Streptomyces. Next base: position 3,890 of record DASTDN010000089.1, read on the forward strand.
GCTTCCCGAGCTGATGACCGTCGTACGGCACCTGTCGACCGACCAGGGCACCACCCGCAAGACGCTGTGGCGGCTGTTCGACGGGACGCTCGTCGAATCGGTGCTGATGCGCTACCCGGACCGGGTGACGATGTGCATCAGCTCGCAGGCGGGGTGCGGTATGAACTGCCCGTTCTGTGCGACAGGGCAGGCCGGTCTGGACCGGAACCTGTCCACCGCCGAGATCGTCCACCAGATCGTGGACGGGATGCGGGCGCTCAGGGACGGGGAGGTGCCCGGCGGGCCCGCCCGGCTGAGCAACATCGTGTTCATGGGGATGGGGGAGCCCCTCGCCAACTACAACCGGGTCGTGGGTGCCATCCGAAGGCTCACCGACGCCGAGCCCGACGGGGTGGGGCTGTCCCAGCGGGGGATCACCGTGTCCACGGTGGGGCTCGTGCCCGCCATTCACCGGTTCGCCGACGAGGGCTTCAAGTGCCGCCTCGCCATCTCGCTGCACGCCCCCGACGACGAGCTGCGCGACACCCTCGTCCCCGTGAACACGCGCTGGAAGGTGCGTGAGGTCCTCGACGCCGGGTTCGAGTACACCGGGAAGTCGGGGCGGCGGCTGTCCATCGAGTACGCCCTCATCCGCGACATCAACGATCAGGCCTGGCGCGGCGACCGGCTCGGACGGCTGCTCAGGGGCAGGCCCGTGCACGTGAACCTGATTCCGCTGAATCCGACGCCCGGGTCCAAGTGGACCGCGTCGCGGCCCGAGGACGAGAAGGCGTTCGTGGAGGCGATCGCCGCGCACGGTGTGCCGGTGACGGTCCGGGACACCCGTGGACAGGAGATCGACGGGGCGTGTGGTCAGCTCGCCGCGAGCGAGAGGTAATCTGGCCGCCGTCAGCAGGTACATCTTCATATTCCGACAGGGGAGCGCCACAGCGCTGAGAGTGCGGCACCGGCCGCAGACCCTCCGAACCTCGCCCAGGTCATTCTGGGTAGGGAGATCGGTCACTCGAGCTGTTGCGCCCTGCCCGGGATCCCTCAGGGGCTCCGGGCAGGGCCGCGTCTCTTCCTGGTCACCCCCAGGAGGAATGTCAGTGGGTATTTCCAGCACGACCAAGAAGCGGGCCGCCGCCCTGCTCGCCGGGCTCGGCCTGGTCGGCGGGGCCGTGGGCTGCGGGGCGTCCGGCGACGGGGCGGACGAGGGCGGCGGGTCCAGGACCGTCACGCTCGTCAGCCACGACTCGTGGGCCGTCTCGAAGGACGTCCTCGCCGCCTTCGAGAAGGAGTCCGGGTACACGGTCCGCGTCCTCAAGGACGGGGACGCCGGGACCGCCGTCAACAAGGCGATCCTCACCAAGGACCACCCGCAGGGCGACGTGTTCTTCGGCGTCGACAACACCCTGCTCTCCCGCGCCCTCGACAACGGCCTGTTCCAGCCGTACGAGGCGAAGGGGGCCGAGCTCGTCAAGGACGCGTACCGGGCCGACCGGGGCGGGAACCGGGTGACCGCCGTCGACACCGGGGACATCTGCGTCAACTACGACAAGGAATGGTTCCGGCGGCACGACGTGGCTCCGCCCGAGTCCTTCGACGACCTCGTGCGGCCCCGGTACCGGGGGCTGCTCGTCACCTCCGACGCCGCGTCCTCCTCGCCCGGTCTCGGCTTCCTGCTCGGTACCGCCGCCCGGTACGGCGACGACGGCTGGCAGGCGTACTGGAAGAAGCTCAGGGCCAACGGCGTGAAGGTCGTCGACGGCTGGGAGCAGGCCTACAACGAGGAGTTCTCCGGTTCGGCCGGCGGCCGCAAGGCCGGGGGCGACCGGCCGCTCGTCGTGTCGTACGCGTCGTCGCCGCCCGCCGAGGTCGTCTTCGCCGACCCGAGGCCGAAGACCGCGCCGACCGGCATCGCGGAGGGGACCTGCTTCCGGCAGGTCGAGTACGCCGGGCTGCTCAGCAACGCCGGCAACGCCGAGGGCGGCAAGGCCCTGCTCGACTTCCTCCTGAGCGAGCGGTTCCAGAACGACATGCCGCTGAACATGTTCGTGTACCCGGTGCGCGAGGGCGCGCGGGTGCCACAGGAGTTCACGGACTTCGGGCCGCAGGCCGAGCACCCGTACACCCTGGCTCCCCAGGCCATCGCCGACCACCGTGACCAGTGGGTCAAGTCGTGGACCTCGCTCGTACTGAAGTAGCCGCGCGGCGGCGCGGGAACGCGGCGCGGCTCGGGCTGATGGCCCTGCCCGTCGCGTTCTTCGCCGTGTTCTTCGCCTACCCGGTCGCCGCGATCCTCGCGCGCGGTCTGAAGGACGGCGGGGCGTGGCATCCCGGGCGGGTCCTGGACGTGGTGACGGAGCCCGGTGTGCGGCACGTCCTGTGGTTCACCACCTGGCAGGCGTTCGCCTCCACCGCGCTCACCCTGCTCGTGGCCCTGCCCGGGGCGTACGTCTTCGCACGGTTCACGTTCCGGGGCAAGCAGGTCCTGCGGGCGCTGGTGACCGTGCCGTTCGTGCTGCCGACCGTCGTCGTCGGTACGGCGTTCCTCGCGCTCGTCGGCCGCGGCGGACTGCTGGACGAGCTGTGGGGCCTGCGGCTGGACACCACCGTGTGGGCGATCCTGCTCGCGCACGTGTTCTTCAACTACGCCGTCGTCGTGCGGACCGTGGGCGGGCTGTGGGGACAGCTCGACCCCCGGCAGGAGGAGGCGGCGCGGATGCTGGGCGCCTCGCCGCTGCGGGCCTGGCGGCAGGTCACCCTGCCCGCGCTGGCGCCCGCCGTGGCGGCCGCCGCGCTCATGGTCTTCCTGTTCACCTTCACGTCGTTCGGTGTGGTGCAGATCCTCGGAGGGCCGGGCTTCTCCACGCTGGAGGTCGAGATCTACCGGCAGACGTCGGAGATCTTCGACCTGTCCACGGCGGCCGTCCTGACGATGATCCAGTTCGCCGCGGTGGGGGCCGTCCTCGCCCTGCACGCCTGGACCGTGCGGCGCCGGGAGAGCACGCTCCGGCTGGTCGCCACCTCGACGACCGCCCGCCGGCCGCGCGGCGCGGGCCAGTGGGCGCTGCTGACCGGCGTCGTCCTGAGCGCCGTGGCCCTGCTGTTGCTGCCGCTCGGCGTGCTGGTGCGGCGCTCCCTGGACGCGCCCGGGTTCGGCTACTACCGGGCCCTGGCCGACGCCGACGGCGGGGTGTTCCTCGTCCCGCCGATCGAGGCCGTCGGCACCTCCCTGCGGTACGCCGCCGTCGCCACCCTCGTCGCCGTCGTCGTCGGCACCCTCGCCGCGACCGCGCTGACCAGGCGGGACGCGGGGACGTTCGTCCGCGGCTTCGACGCGCTGCTCATGCTGCCGCTCGGCGTGTCCGCCGTGACGGTCGGCTTCGGTTTCCTCATCGCGCTCGACGAGCCGCCCCTCGACCTGCGGACCTCCTGGATCCTCGTGCCCCTCGCCCAGGCACTGGTCGGGGTCCCCTTCGTGGTACGGGCCATGCTGCCCGTGCTGCGCGCGGTGGACGTCCGGCTGCGGGAGGCCGCCGCCGTGCTCGGGGCCTCGCCCTGGCGGGTGTGGCGCGAGGTGGACCTGCCGATGGTGCGGCGGGCGCTGCTGGTGGCGGCCGGGTTCGCCTTCGCGGTGTCGCTCGGCGAGTTCGGGGCGACCGTGTTCATCGCGCGGCCCGACAACCCCACGCTGCCGGTGGCGGTGGCCCGGCTGCTGGGCCGGCCCGGGGACCTCAACTACGGCCAGGCGATGGCCCTTTCCACGATGCTGATGGTCGTGTGCGCGGTGGCGCTGCTGGCGCTGGAGCGGCTGCGGACCGACCGGACCGGGGAGTTCTGATGCTGCTGAGCCTCGACGCCGCGACCGTACGCCTCGGCGGGCGGCCGGTGCTCGACACGGTCGGACTGGACGTCGCCGAGCACGAGACCGTGTGCGTCCTCGGGCCGAGCGGCAGCGGCAAGTCCACGCTGCTGCGCGCCGTCGCGGGGCTGCAGCCGCTGCACTCCGGGCGGGTCCTGCTGGACGGACGCGACCAGGCGGGGGTGCCCGCGCACCGGCGCGGGGTGGGCCTGATGTTCCAGGACCACCAGTTGTTCCCGCAGCGGGACGTCGCCGGGAACGTCGCCTTCGGGCTGCGCATGCGCGGCGAGCCGGGGGCCGGGCAGCGGGCGCGGGTCGCGGAGCTGCTCGACCTCGTCGGGCTGCCGGGCGCCGGACGGCGCGCGGTCGCCGCGCTCTCCGGGGGTGAGCAGCAGCGGGTGGCGCTCGCCCGGGCCCTGGCGCCCCGGCCGCGGCTGCTGATGCTGGACGAACCGCTGGGGCAGCTCGACCGGTCGCTGCGGGAGCGGCTCGTCGTCGAGCTCCGGGACCTGTTCGGGCGGCTGGGCACCACGGTGCTCGCCGTGACCCACGACCAGGGCGAGGCGTTCGCGCTCGCCGACCGGGTCGTCGTCATGCGGGACGGGCGGATCGCCCAGACGGGGACGCCGCTGGAGGTGTGGCAGCGGCCCGCCGACGCCTTCGTCGCCCGTTTCCTCGGCTTCGACAACGTCACCGGCTGCACGGTGACCGGCGAGGCCGCGGACACTCCGTGGGGCAAGGTGCCCGTCGCGGCGGACACGCCGCAGGGCCGGCGCACCCTGCTCGTACGGCCCGCCGGGGTGCGCCTGGTGCCCGCGGCCGAGGGCCTGTGCTGCGCGGTGACCGCCCGCACCTTCCGGGGCACCCATGTCGCCGTACGCCTCCAGCCGCGCGACGCGCCGCCCCTGGAGGCGGCGTGCGCGCTGCGGTCGGCGCCGGAGGTGGGCGACGAGGTGGGGGTGGAGTTCGACGCGGCCGAGACGGTCGTCCTCGGCGGTGGGCCGGTGAGCGACACGGTGCGCCCGGAGTCCGGTGACGGGGCGCGGGCAGCCCGCGAGGCGCGATGAGGCGGGCGGGGCCGTTGGGGACCGCCGGGCGCGCGGGACGGCGAACGGCCCGCCTCCGGGGGAACCGGGGGCGGGCCGTCCGTGTGCAGTGTGTGCGGGCAGCGCCGGTGGTACGGCGGTGCCGGTCGTGCGGGGCGGGGCGTCAGCCGTTGCTGTTCGCTCCGCGGCGGCGCATGCCGAAGAACACGGCGCCACCACCGAGGGCCACCAGGGCCGCGGCGATACCGGCGATCAGGCCGGTGTTGGAGTCGGCACCGGTCTCGGCGAGGTGGGAGTCACCGGCGGGGGACGGCGCGGTGTCCACGGGCGGCGCGCTCTCCTCCTCCGTCGCGGACGGGGCCGGCTCGGCCGGCTTCTCCGGCTCGGGCTCCGCGGGAGTCGGCGTCGACTCCGTCTTGCAGGCGGTGGCCGGGGTGACGACGTGGGGCTTGATGTCCTCGTCGACGTACCGCGAGGCCTTGACGTGGATGCGGTACTCGGCGTTCGGCTTCCACTCCTCGGCGAAGGTGATGGTGGTGCCTTCGCGCGAGCCCTTGACGACCTGCTCGCCGACCATCTTGGCGTCGGCGCCGTTGCTCTGCAGGTAGACGGTGATGGTGGCCGGGACACCGGACGGGTCGACGTCCGTCACGGTGATGACGCCCTTGTCGCCGTCGCACTTGGCGGCGGCGGAGAACTCACTGATGTTGCATGCGAGCGCGTTGCCCGAGGCGGCGAGCGCGAGTGCGGCCGACGCGGAGACGACGCCGAGCACACGCGCGGAGCGTGCAACGGTACGGCGGGATATGGACAGGACTGTCACTTTGGTCCTTCGCGTGATACGCAAATGCGGGGGGTCGGTGGTGGGGTGACGGGACATCACCACACCCATGAACCTCACTGGTCTATAAGCGCCGCATAAGCAGTGTCAACGCAGAAGTCGGCCAGGGCGGCTGCCTTTGCCGTCTTATTGCCTGCCAGGACGTTTCGGACGGCTCAGCCCTGGATCGCGGCCGGGTCCATCCACATGACCTCCCAGGTGTGGCCGTCGGGGTCCTCGAAGGCCCTGCCGTACATGAAGCCCTGGTCCTGCGGCTCGCGCGGCTCGGTGCCGCCCGCGGCGAGCGCCTTCGCGACCAGCTCGTCGACCTTCTCGCGGCTCTCGGCGCTCAGGCAGAGCAGCACCTCGCTGGTCTTGGTGGCGTCCGCGATCTCCTTCGAGGTGAACGTCGCGTAGAACTCCTTCTTCAGGAGCATCACGACGATCGTGTCGCTGATCACCAGCGAGGCCGCCTTCTCGTCGCTGAACTGCGCGTTGATCGGGTAACCCAGCGCCGTGAAGAACGTCTTCGACGCGTCGAGGTCGTTCACCGGGAGGTTCACGAAGATCATCTGCTGGTACATGTGCGGTCGCTCCTGTGATCGGTCGGTCGTCCACCGTGTGTTCGGGGGTTGGACCGGGCCCGCCCCCGGAATTCATCGCCGCCGGCCGATGTCTCCCCGTGCTGGTCCCTCCTCACCGCCGCAGCGGCAGCGAGGCCGGCTCCGCGACGACCAGTGTCAGCGGCACGAACAGGGCCAGTACGGCGCCGGCGCGCAGCAGGGCCGCGCGGCGCAGCAGCCTCGCGGGCGCCCCGAGCCGGAGCAGGGTCGCCATGGTGTCGGCGCGGTCCTGCCGGGCCTCGACGGCGCTGATCAGCAGGGCGCCCAGCGCGCAGCCGGTGACGAGCACCGCGCCCAGGGCGGTCAGGGGGCCCGCGGTCCGGCCGCGGCCGTCGTACAGCGCCGTCGACGCGTACAGCGCGGCCGTCACCGCGCACACCACGCCGATGGGGCGGCCGAGGCGGGCGGCCTCCGCCATGAGGATCCGGCCCGCCATGAGCCGTACGGCGCCCGGCCGGACCGCCTGGAGCAGCAGGCCGCACAGGTGCGTGAGCCCCGGACCGGCCATCGCCAGGCCCGCGACCGTCAGCGCCAGGCCCGTCAGCACGGCGGCGGAGTTCGCCCCGAGCCCGCCGGGCAGCGCGAGCCCGCCGCCGCCCCCGAAGTGGCTCCCGTACGCCTCGACGGCGAGCCCGGCCGCGACCACGGCGATGCCCCAGGGCAGCCCCGCGGGAACCGCGCCCGAGCCGGAGAAGAGCGAGGCGGCGGCGGTGGCGGAGGGGGCCGCGCCGAGGGGCAGGCCCGGCGCCGGGGACGGCGGCCGGCCGGTGACGCCGCTGACGCCGCCCGGGTCCGCCGCCACGGTGACCGTGCCCGTGCGGTCCGTGCCGGTCCCGGCCGCGGCCGTGGCGGGCGTACGGTCCTCCGCGCGCTCCTCCTGGGCCTCCTGCGAGTCCTGGGCGTCCTGGGTCTCCTTGTCTTCCTGCTCCTGCCGGTCCGCGAGGCCGGGCGCCGCCGTGTCCGCTCCGAGGCGGAAGTACGTCGCGGACCACCAGTACGCGCGTGCCGCCCGGCGTACCGTCCGCGTGCGGTCGTCGCGGGGGCGGAGCAGCACCGCGACCGTGACGGACGCGGTGGCCGGGGTCACGACGAGGAGGGTCAGGGCGGCCGGCAGGGGGAGGGGCCGGCCGGCCGCGAGGAGCCGGGCGGCGGCGCCGTCGAAGGGCAGGCCGGTGAGGTCGCCGCGCAGGTGCAGGAAGAACAGCAGCGCCAGCGCCGAACCCAGCGTGCAGGACAGGGCCGTCGTGGTCGCCGAGACCGCCATCAGCCGGGCGGGCCCGAGGCCGATCGCCGACAGGCCGGGCCGGGGCCGGGTGGCCGGGTCGGTGCGGGCGGCGGCCACCGCGAGGTACACGGTCGCGGCCAGTGGCACCGCGCACCAGGCGAGCCGGAGCACGGCGGCCCCCGGCGGGTGGCTCAGCGCGTGGCCGAGAGCGCACAGCAACAGGAAACCGGTGCCCGCCGACGCCGCCGCGACCATCAGGCGGCGCAACTGGACGGCCGGGTGGGCACCGCGGGTCAGACGGAGAGCGAGCACGCCGCCCGGCCTTCCGTGTCGGGAGCCGACGGCAGCCGCACGGTCCGCACCCGCCGCCCGTCCAGCAGCGGCACCGTGCGGTCGGCGAGCGCCGCGGTGTCCGTGCAGTGCGTGGCCACGACGACGGTGATGCCGTGCGAGCGGGCCGCCGTGGTGAGGGTGCGCAGGACGTGGGCGCGGTCGGCGTGGTGCAGGGGCGCGGTCGGCTCGTCCGCGAACAGCACGGTCGGCGAGGGGGCCAGCGCGCGGGCGATGCACACGCGCTGGCGCTGCGCCTGGAGCAGTTCGTGGGGCCGTTTGCGGGTCACGTCGCCGACGTCGAGGCGCTCCAGCCACTCCAGCGCGGCGGTCTTGGCGCGCCGCCTGCCGGTGCCGCGCAGCATCAGGGGCAGGGCGGTGTTCTCCCAGACGTTCAGCTCGGGGAGGAGGACCGGGGACGGGTCGATCCAGCCGAACCGGTCGCGGCGCAGCCGTTCGCGGTGCAGCGGGCTCATGGTGTGCACGGGGATGCTGTTGAACCAGACCTCGCCGCGTGCCGCGGGCAGCTCCCCCGACAGGCAGCGCAGGAGTGTCGTCTTGCCACTGCCCCGCGGGCCGGCGATCGCGAGGATCTCGCCGTCCCGGACACCGACGGAGACGCCCTGCAGCGCGGGCGAGCCGTCGGGGTGGTTCAGGTGCAGGGCGCGTGCCCAGAGCACGTCGTTGTCCGGCGGGGCCACCATGGGCGTACACCTCGGTTCAGATCAGAAATGCCGTGCGCGATTCGCGAAGTCCCCCTTCCGGGGGAACGAAGGCAGGGCCGATCGGTTACCGGCACGCTAAGCAGCCGGGAGGGCCCGGCCGGACAGCACACGGCCCGGGGCGCACCCTTCTCACTCGTACGGGTGCGTCCCGGGCCGGGCAATCGGCGCAGCCGCCGCGACGGGCGGCGCGGCTCAGAGCTTCGTCCAGGCCTCCGTCAGCGTCGCGCGCAGGATCTGCTCGATCTCGTCGAAGGTGTCCTGGTCCGAGATCAGCGGCGGGGCGAGCTGGACCACCGGGTCGCCGCGGTCGTCGGCACGGCAGTACAGGCCGTTCTCGAAGAGCTTCTTCGACAGGAAGCCGTACAGGACGCGCTCGGTCTCCTCCGCGTCGAAGGATTCCTTGGTGTTCTTGTCCTTGACCAGCTCGATGCCGTAGAAGAAGCCGTTGCCGCGGACGTCGCCGACGATCGGCAGGTCGTGCAGCCTCTCCAGCGTGGCGCGGAAGGCGCCCTCGTGGTCGAGGACGTGCTGGTTGAGGTTCTCGCGTTCGAAGAGGTCGAGGTTGGCCAGGCCCACGGCCGCGGAGACCGGGTGGCCGCCGAAGGTGTAGCCGTGCAGGAAGGTGTTGTCGCCGCGGTAGAACGGCTCGGCGAGGCGGTCGGAGACGATGCACGCGCCGATGGGGGAGTAGCCCGACGTCATGCCCTTGGCGCAGGTGATCATGTCCGGGACGTAGCCGAACTTGTCGCAGGCGAACATCGTGCCGAGGCGGCCGAAGGCGCAGATGACCTCGTCGGAGACGAGCAGGACGTCGTACTGGTCGCAGATCTCGCGGACCCGCCGGAAGTAGCCGGGCGGGGGCGGGAAGCAGCCGCCCGCGTTCTGCACGGGCTCCAGGAACACCGCGGCGACCGTGTCGGGGCCCTCGAAGAGGATCTGCTGCTCGATCTGGTCGGCGGCCCAGCGCCCGAAGGCCTCGGGGTCGTCGGCGTGGACCGTAGCGCGGTAGAAGTTCGTGTTGGCGACCTTGTGGGCGCCCGGCACCAGCGGCTCGAAGGGGGCGCGCAGCGCGGGCAGGCCGGTGATGGACAGGGCGCCCTGCGGGGTGCCGTGGTAGGCGACCGCGCGGGAGATCACCTTGTGCTTGGTGGGCTTGCCGGTGAGCTTGAAGTACTGCTTGGCGAGCTTCCAGGCGGTCTCGACCGCCTCGCCGCCGCCGGTGGTGAAGAAGACCTTGTTCAGGTCGCCCGGAGCGTGGCCGGCGAGACGCTCCGCCAGTTCCACCGCCTTCGGGTGGGCGTAGGACCACACCGGGAAGAAGGCCAGCTCCTGGGCCTGCTTGAAGGCGGTCTCGGCGAGTTCGACGCGGCCGTGCCCGGCCTGGACCACGAACAGTCCGGCGAGGCCGTCGAGGTAGCGCCTGCCCCGGTCGTCGTAGATGTGCGTGCCCTCGCCCCGGACGATGGTGGGCACGGGTGCGTTCTCGTACGAGGACATGCGGGTGAAGTGCATCCACAGGTGGTCGTACGCGGCCTTGCTGAGGTCCTCGGGCGTGTCGGTGCTCACGATTATCGGGTTCCCCACATGTAGGTCTGCTTCTTGAGCTTGAGGTAGACGAAGCTCTCGGTGGAGCGCACCCCGGGCACGGCCCGGATGTGTGTGTTGATGACCTCCAGGAGGTGGTCGTCGTCCTCGCAGACGATCTCCACCATCAGGTCGAAGGAGCCCGCGGTCATCACCACGTACTCGCATTCGTCCATGGCGGTCAGCGCGTCCGCCACGGACTCCACGTCGCCCTCGACGTTGACGCCGACCATCGCCTGCCGGCGGAAGCCCACGGTGAGCGGATCCGTGACGGCGACGATCTGCATCACGCCCTGGTCGAGCAGCTTCTGGACGCGCTGGCGCACGGCCGCCTCCGAGAGGCCCACCGCCTTGCCGATCGCCGCGTAC
>DASTDN010000090.1:0-4621 GCA_035710365.1 Streptomyces sp.
TTCTGTACGGCATCGGCGGCCAGGACGCGCGCGGTGTCGACGGCCCGCTGGTCCAGCTCGGTCCAGTCGAGGTCTGTGGTGGTCGGCTTCATGCTCACCCTGAGTCAGGGCTCCTCTCCACATGTCGGATGCCGGTGCACGTGACGCCCACCGGCTGCCGGCGTACTGCAGTACATCGGCCGGCCGCAGCCGAGCCTACCCCCGAAGCGCGTACGATCTTTCTGCCCTTTCCAGACTGCGGGACCGCCGCGCCGCACGCCCTTCGACCAGCCCTGTTCGAGATTCGGCAGACGCGTGCGGAGCCCGTCCGGCGAGTGCCCGGCCGGGCCGCGCGACGCCCTTCGAGGACACCTCCGGCCCGGCTCCGGCGCCCCACTAGCGGCGGCCCCGCCAACACGACCCACCCCCGCGAGGATGCGGGTATGGGCAACGTCTACAGTGGCGTGGTACGCGCGAGCCCTCACCGCGAATTCACCTCGGCCGGCTCGCTGGGATGTCTCTTAGGGGTGTGCGTGACGGCCGTTGAATCCCGTCCTGCGGGGGTAATCGGTGCGAGCCAGAGCCCGGCCCACCGGCCGTTCGGGGCCCGTGTCATGGGATTCGTGGCTCTCACCAAGCCGCGGATCATCGAACTGCTGCTGATCACCACCGTTCCGGTGATGTTCCTCGCGCAGCAGGGCGTGCCCGACCTCGGCCTCGTGCTGCTCACCTGCCTCGGCGGCTACCTCTCCGCGGGCGGCGCCAACGCGCTCAACATGTACATCGACCGCGACATCGACGCGCTCATGGACCGCACCGCGCAGCGCCCCATCGTCACCGGCATGGTCAGCCCCCGCGAGGCCCTCGCCTTCGGCCTCGTCCTCGCGGTCGTCTCCACCCTGCTGTTCGGCCTCACCGTCAACTGGCTCTCGGCCTGGCTCGCCCTCGGCGCCCTGCTCTTCTACGTCGTCGTCTACACGATGATCCTCAAGCGCCGCACCTCGCAGAACATCGTCTGGGGCGGCATCGCCGGCTGCATGCCGGTCCTGATCGGCTGGTCCTCCGTCACGAACTCCATGTCGTGGGCGCCGGTCATCCTCTTCCTCGTCATGTTCTTCTGGACGCCGCCGCACTACTGGCCGCTGTCCATGAAGGTCCGTGACGACTACGCGCGCGTGGGCGTGCCGATGCTCCCGGTCGTCGCCTCGAACAAGGTCGTCGCCCGCCAGATCGTCCTCTACAGCTGGGTCATGGTCGGCGTGTCGCTGCTGCTGACGCCGCTCGGCTACACCGGCTGGTTCTACACGGCCGTCGCCCTGCTGGCCGGCGGGTTCTGGCTCTGGGAGGCCCACGGCCTGCAGAACCGCGCCCGGGCCGAGGTGACCGGCGCGAAGCTCAAGGAGATGCGGCTGTTCCACTGGTCCATCACCTACGTGTCCATCGTCTTTCTGGCGATCGCCGTGGACCCGTTCCTGCGCTGACCGCCTGGGACTCCCGCACGGGCGGGGTGCGTGGCCCAGCCCACGGACCCCGCCCGTCGCCGTTGCGTCTACCCATGGGTAGCATCCTGGTCATGGCAGACACCAAGCAGGTTGACGAGGCCGACGGCGCCCGGCAGGACGCCCGGGAGCGGCGCCGGGTGACCCGGCTGGCCCGGTGGATCGACGCCTTCGCCAGGGAACACGGCGGCGCCGAGGGCCAGATCGCCCACCTCGGAGAGCGCGGCGCCCGCATCGTGCTCGTCGGCGGGGACGGCGGCTGGGGCGACCTCGTGGCCCCCACCAGGGACCTCGCCGAGAAGGCCGCCGAGAAGGCCGGCATCACCCTCCACGAGACACTCGACGGCGAGTTCGCGGCCCGGATGAAGACCGGCCCGTACGAGTGGTCACGGATGGCGGGCCTCCAACTGGGCGGCGGCGCCTCCGCCGGAGGTCCCCAAACCAACACCTGATCGCCGGTTCACCCGTTAGGACCGTAGGAAGCCGTCACGTGCGGCACGGTCCAGCCCTGGGGAGCCCGGATGATCGACACGCCGTCCCTGGTGGACCAGTACTGCCACGGCGTGGTGCGCACGGAGCTGGGCCTCGGCACGTTCGAGGCCCGGCTCGCCCGCACGGAGGGGCCTCCCGCGCCGGGCACCACCCTGTTCGACACCCAGACCGGCTTCGCGGTACGCCGCTGGTGCCCGCCGCTGCTCGGCCTGGAACCGCACTGCCCGCCCGCCCGCTATCTGGCCCGGCGCCGTGAGCTGGGCGCGCTGGAGACCGGCCGTCGGCTGCTGCGGGGCAGCGGCATCACCACCTACCTCGTCGACACGGGGCTGCCCGGCGATCTGACCGGGCCCGACGAGATGGCCGCCACGGGGGCCGCCGAGGCCCATGAGATCGTGCGCCTCGAACAGCTCGCCGAGCAGGTCGCCGACACCTCGGGCACCGTCGAGTCCTTCCTCGCCAACCTCGCCGAGTCCGTCCACGGGGCCGCCGCGCACGCCGTCGCCTTCGCCTCCGTCGCGGGCGTACGGCACGGCCTCGCGGTCGCGCCCGAGCCGCCCGGCCCCGGCGAGGTGCGGGGCGCCGCCGCGCGCTGGCTGGCCGCCCGGCGGGTCGGCGGCGAGCTGAGCGACCCGGTGCTGCTGCGGCACCTGCTGTGGATCGCGGTCGCGTCCGGCCGTCCCCTCCAACTGCACGCGGGACTCGGTGAGCCGGGCCGGCGGATCGACCGCACCGACCCGGTGCTGCTCATGGACTTCGTCCGGGCCACGGCCGGGCTCGGCACCGATCTGGTACTGCTGCACGGCTACCCGTACCACCGGCACGCCGCCCACCTCGCCGGGGTGTTCCCGCACGTCTACACCGACTCCGGTGCGGCTCTGGTGCGCACCGGGGCGCGGGCCGCGACCGTCCTGGCGGAGATCCTGGAGATGGCCCCGTTCGGCAAGATCCTGTTCTCCAGCGGCGCCCACGGGCTGCCCGAGCTGCACGTGGTGGGGGCCAGGCTGTTCCGCGAGGCCCTCCGGCGGGTGCTGGGCGGCTGGGTCGCCGAGGGGGCGTGGTCCCTGGCCGACGCGGAGCGGGTGACGGGCATGATCTCGTCGGGGAACGCGCGGCGGGTGTACGGGCTGGGCTGAGGGGCGTCCCGGCCGTGCCGCTCAGGCGGTGGTCAGGGCCGCCTCGGCCGGAGGGTTCGGCACCGCGGTGCCCGCCGGGGGGCGCTCGCGCAGCGACAGCAGCACCCGCAGCACCGCGATCCACGTCAGCGCGGAGCCGAGCATGTGCAGGCCGACCAGCAGTTCCGGCAGGTCGGTGAAGTACTGCGCGTAGCCGATGCCGCCCTGCGCGAGGAGCACCAGGAACAGCTCCCGGGTCCGGCCGAGCGGGCCGTGCGGGGCGTCGACCGCCTTGAGCACGAACCACAGGGCGAACGTCAGCGTCACCACGATCCACGCCAGCACGGCGTGCGCCTTGGCGACCGTCTCCCAGTCGAGCGGCATCCGCTCGACCTCGCTGGAGTCGCCCGCGTGCGGGCCCGCGCCGGTGACGACCGTGCCCACCAGGATCAGCAGGGTGCTCGCGCCGGCCAGCACCCACACCAGTTGCCGGACCGCCGCGCCGACCAGGGGGCGCCGCGGCGCGTCGCCCTCCCGGGTGCGCTGCCACATCACGGTGGCGACCGCGATCAGCGCCGAGGTGGCCACGAAGTGCGCCGCGACCGTGTACGGGTTCAGGCCGACCAGGACGACGATGCCGCCGAGGACCGCGTTGCTCATCACGATCCAGAACTGGGCCCAGCCGAGCCGGGTCAGGGAGCGCCGGTACGGCTTCTCGCAGCGGGCGGCGACGATGGCCCAGCCGACCGCGGCGCACAGCACGTACGTCAGCATGCGGTTGCCGAACTCGATGACGCCGTGGACGCCCATCTCGCCGGTCGCGGTGAGCGAGTCGGCGGTGCACTTGGGCCAGGTCGGACAGCCGAGGCCGGAGCCCGTCAGCCGTACGGCACCGCCGGTGACCACGATGATCACCGCCATGACGAGCGCGGAGAGGGCCGCCCGCCGGACCGTCTCGGGGCGCGGGGTCCAGCGGTCGGCGAGGAAGGCGAGCGGGTTGCGCGCGGCCGCCATGACGTCGGTGTGGGTCAGGTGTGGCACGCGCACCATGGTAGGCCGACCCTTTGTGCACGCGTTCACGAGGGTCGGGCGCGGCTGGGCGCCCGCCTCGCAGGCCCCTACTCCCAGCGGAAGAACCGGCCCGCGGCGGCGAGTCCCGCGACCGCCCACACCGCCAGGACCGCGAGGTCGCCCCAGGGGGTTCCCGCGCCGTGCTGGAGCACGTCCCGCAGGCCGTCGGACAGCGCGGAGATCGGCAGCAGGGCGAGGGCGTCCTGCGCGCCGGAGGGGAACCGGTCCAGTGGTACGACCACCCCGCCGCCGACGAGCAGCAGCAGGAACACCAGATTGGCGGCGGCGAGCGTCGCCTCCGCCCTGAGCGTGCCCGCCATCAGCAGCCCGAGCCCGGAGAACGCGGCCGTGCCGAGGACCAGCAGGAGCAGCACGGCGAGCGGGCTCCCGTGCGGCGACCAGCCGAGCGCGAACGCGATCACCGTCAGCAGCACCACCTGCAGCACTTCGGTGACCAGCACGGAC
>DASTDN010000091.1:0-12037 GCA_035710365.1 Streptomyces sp.
AGAGCGGTGCTGTGCCAACCAGCGTCCTCGCAGGGACCGAGGAGGAACCAGACGTATGAGTTCTCTGCTGCTCCTGACCAATGCCCTCCAGCCGTCGACGGAGGTGCTGCCCGCCCTCGGCCTGCTGCTGCACCACGTGCGCGTGGCCCCGGCGGAAGGGCCCGCCCTCGTCGACACCCCGGGTGCCGACGTCATCCTCGTCGACGGCCGGCGCGACCTCCCGCACGTCCGCGGCCTGTGCCAGCTCCTGCGCTCCACCGGCCCCGGCTGTCCGCTGCTCCTCGTCGTGACCGAGGGCGGTCTCGCGGCCGTCACCGCCGACTGGGGCGTCGACGACGTCCTCCTCGACACCGCGGGACCGGCCGAGGTCGAGGCGCGGCTGCGGCTCGCCACCGGCCGGCAGCACCTCGGCGGCGACGACTCCCCGATGGAGATCCGCAACGGCGACCTGTCGGTGGACGAGGCCACCTACAGCGCCAAGCTCAAGGGGCGGGTCCTCGACCTGACCTTCAAGGAGTTCGAGCTGCTGAAGTACCTCGCGCAGCACCCGGGCCGCGTCTTCACCCGCGCCCAGTTGCTGCAGGAGGTGTGGGGCTACGACTACTTCGGCGGCACCCGCACGGTCGACGTGCACGTACGGCGGCTGCGGGCGAAGCTCGGCCCGGAGCACGAGTCGCTCATCGGAACCGTACGCAACGTCGGTTATCGATTCGTTACACCCGAGAAGGTGGAGCGCGCCGCCGAGGAGGCCAAGGCCACGGCAGAGCGGTCGAAAAAGGAAAACAGCGGCGAAGCGGCCTCCCCGGTCCGTGCCGAGACCCCGGCAGACGTGTAGGACACGTGGCGGCCGCGGCTCCGGGGAGACCCCTGGGGGCCACCGGGGCGTGCGGGCCGTCCTTCCCGCCCCTCCCGGGATGGGTCCATCCGCGTAGACTCCGCGCGTGGCCAAGGTGACTAGGGATGATGTGGCTCGGCTGGCGGGGACGTCCACCGCCGTCGTCAGCTACGTCATCAACAACGGACCCCGGCCGGTCGCCCCGGCCACGCGCGAGCGCGTCCTCGCCGCGATCAAGGAGCTGGGCTACCGGCCCGACCGGGTCGCCCAGGCGATGGCCTCCCGGCGTACGGACCTCCTGGGCCTGATCATCCCCGACGCGCGCCAGCCCTTCTTCGGGGAGATGGCGCACGCGGTCGAGTGGGCCGCCGCCGAGCGCGGGAAGATGGTCCTCGTCGGCAACACCGACTACGTGGCCGAGCGCGAGGTGCACTACCTGCGGGCGTTCCTCGGGATGCGGGTCTCCGGCCTGATCCTCGTCAGCCACGCGCTGAACGACCAGGCCGCCGCCGAGATCGACGCCTGGGACGCCCGGGTCGTCCTGCTGCACGAGCGGCCCGAGGCCATCGACGACGTCGCCGTCACCACGGACGACCTCGGCGGCGCCCAGCTCGCCGTCCGCCACCTGCTGGAGCACGGCTACGAGTACGTCGCCTGCGTCGGCGGCACCGCCGAGACCCCGGCCGTGGGCGACCCGGTCTCCGACCACGTCGAGGGCTGGCGGCGCGCGATGGCCGAGGCCGGGATACCGACGGAGGGCCGGCTGTTCGAGGCGCCGTACAACCGCTACGACGCCTACAAGGTGGGGCTGGAGATCCTCGCGGGCCCGAGGCGCCCGCCCGCCGTCTTCTGCTCCACCGACGACCAGGCCATCGGCCTGCTGCGCGCGGCGCGCGAGCTGCGCATCGACGTCCCCGGCGAGCTGGCGGTGGCCGGCTTCGACGACATCAAGGAGGCCGCGCTGGCCGACCCGCCGCTGACGACGGTCGCGTCGGACCGTTCGGCGATGGCGCGGGCGGCGGTGGACCTGGTCCTGGACGACGGGCTGCGGGTCGCCGGTTCACGGCGCGAGCGGCTGAAGGTGTTCCCGTCCCGGCTGATGGTGCGCAGGTCCTGCGGGTGCGGGTGAGACGGACGCGCGGGACCGGGGGCACCTGACCAGGGGCCTTCCCCGGTGGTCCCCCGGGTCCTCCCCGGGTGCGGGGCGCGTGCCGGGGCGCGGGTTCCGGCGGTGTTCCCGGGCGGGGCTCAGGTGCCTCTCAT
Organism: Streptomyces sp.; assembly: GCA_035710365.1. Lineage (GTDB taxonomy): Bacteria > Actinomycetota > Actinomycetes > Streptomycetales > Streptomycetaceae > Streptomyces. Next base: position 2,099 of record DASTDN010000091.1, read on the forward strand.
GAACGGCCGGCAGGCTCGTGGGCACCGGCACCCGCGGCGGCGCCCTCATCGACATGGACGGCAACGTCGTCGGGACCAACCCGGCGGTGCGCTCCTGCGCGGCGCGGGACCCTCGTCGGAGGCGGGCGGCGTCGGCCTCGGGTCCGCCGTCCCCGTCAGCACCCTCGTGCGACGCTGTGGAAGTCTCCGTATCCGAGAAGTGCGAGGAATCCGAGCCCATGACCACCGCCGAGGGCGACCGTGACCGTGAGCGCGGTCCGCAGCGCATCCTGATCGTCGACGACGAGCCGGCGGTGCGTGAAGCACTCCGGCGCAGCCTCGCCTTCGAGGGGTACGACACCGAGGTCGCCGTGGACGGCGCCGACGCGCTGGAGAAGGCCGACACCTACCGGCCGGATCTCGTCGTCCTCGACATCCAGATGCCGCGCATGGACGGCCTGACGGCGGCCCGCCGGATCCGGGGCGCGGGCGACACCACGCCGATCCTGATGCTGACGGCCCGCGACACGGTCGGCGACCGGGTGACCGGGCTCGACGCGGGCGCCGACGACTACCTGGTCAAGCCGTTCGAGCTGGACGAGCTGTTCGCCCGTATCCGCGCGCTGCTGCGGCGCAGCTCGTACGCCGCGGCCGTCGCGGGCGCCGCTGCCGCCGCCGACGACGAGGCGCTCGCCTTCGCCGACCTGCGCATGAACCTGGCGACCCGGGAGGTCACGCGGGCCGGGCGGGCGGTGGAGCTGACGCGCACCGAGTTCACGCTGCTGGAGATGTTCCTGGCACACCCGCGTCAGGTCCTCACGCGGGAGCAGATCCTGAAGGCGGTGTGGGGCTTCGACTTCGAGCCCTCGTCCATCTCCCTCGACGTCTACGTCATGTACCTGCGCCGCAAGACCGAGGCGGGCGGCGAGCCGCGCCTGGTGCACACGGTGCGGGGCGTGGGGTACGTGCTGCGGCAGGGCGGGGCGGAGTGAGCGGCGGCCCCGTGCACCGGTTCCGGGCGCTGCCCATCCGGGCCAGGCTGTCGCTGCTGGTCTCGGCGGCGGTGGCGTTCGCGGTGGCGGCGGTCTCGCTGACGTGCTGGTTCATCGTGCGGGGCAAGCTGTACGGGGAGATCGACGACAATCTGCGCTACGGCAACGTCCACCTGTCGATCCCCCAGGTGCAGTCGACGCTGAACCGGTGCGCCCAGGCACCCGACGGCACCCGCCCGCCCGGCCCCCGCGACCAGCCCTACCTCCAGCTTGTGAAGGCCGACGGCCACTACTGCCTCTTCGAGGGGTCCGCCGGAGCGGTGAAGGTGGCGGCGGCCGACGTGGCCGTGGCGAAGGACCCCGGCGACCCGCTGCGGCTCCGCAACGGCAGGGACACCGAGGGCAACGCCGTACGCACCCTGACGGTGCCGCTGGCCGAGGGGGTGGCGCTGCTGATCGCGCTGCCGCTGGAGGACACCGAGAGCACCCTCGACGAGCTGGCGCTGCTGCTGCTCCTGGTGTCCGGGATCGGGGTCGTCGGAGCCGGGGCGGCCGGGCTGGCCGTGACGCGGGCCGGACTGCGGCCGGTGGACGAGCTGACGGAGGCGGTGGAGGAGGTCGCCCGCACGGAGGACCTCGGCATCCGCATCCCGGTCGCGGACGACAGCGACGACGAGGTGGCCCGGCTGTCCCGCTCCTTCAACTCCATGACCGCCTCCCTCGCCTCCTCCCGCGACCTGCAGCAGCAGCTCATCGCGGACGCGGGCCACGAGCTGCGTACGCCGCTGACCTCGCTGCGCACCAACATCGAGCTGCTCGGCCGCAGCGAGGAGACGGGCCGCCCGCTCCCGGAGGACGACCGCAGGGCGCTCCTCGCGTCCGTGAAGGCCCAGATGACGGAACTGGCGGCGCTGATCGGTGACCTCCAGGAACTCTCCCGGCCGGATCCGGGCGGGCACGACGGCCGGGCGCAGGTGCTGGCCTTCCACGACACCGTCGGACACGCCCTGCGCCGGGCCCGGCTGCGCGGACAGGGCCTCACGATCACGGCGGACCTCGACCCGTGGTACGTCCGGGCGGAGCCGTCGGCGCTGGAGCGGGCGGTGGTCAACGTCCTCGACAACGCGGTGAAGTTCAGCCCCGAGGGCGGCCGGATCGAGGTCCGCCTCACGCACGGCACCCTGACGGTCCGCGACCACGGCCCCGGCATCCCGGCCGACGAACTCCCCCACGTCTTCGACCGCTTCTGGCGCTCGCCGAGCGCCCGCGCCCTGCCCGGCTCGGGCCTCGGCCTGTCGATCGTGGCCCGGACGGTGCAGCAGGCGGGCGGCACGGTGCGGCTGGCCCCGGCCGGGCCGGAGCCGCCGGGAGAGGGCGGCGGGGCCGCCGGGACCGGCGGTGGCAGCGGCAGCCGCAGCGGGGGTGGCGGTGACGGTGACGGTGGCGGTGGCGGTGGCACTGTGGCGACGATCCGGCTGCCGGGGGCGCCGGTTCCGCCGCCGGAGTTGCCGTAGACCCCGCAGGACAGGAGCGGGCGAGGGGGCGAGAGCGAGGGCGCGCCGTCGACGTACGTCCGGCGAGCCTTCGTCGGCGGCCCCTCGCGCGGCGCGGTCGCCGTGGTCCCCGGCGCGGCGCGGTCGGCACACCCCTTCTGGGGCGGACCCGGGACATCCGCGTCCCCGCGGATCAATCGGCGGAGGAGGCGGGCCGACGGACCGCGGACGGCGGCACGGCGGAGGTGCTCCGCCGTGCCGCCGTCCGCCGTGCAGGTGGGAAGGGTCAGCAGCCGTGGGCCCAGCGGTGGGAGTCGCCGCGGTCGTTGGCGACGCCGTTGAAGGTGACCTCCTGGCCGGGGGCGAGACAGATGGTCATGTCGCCCCCCTGCCACGCGTCCTCGAAGACCTGGACGTAGGCCGGGATGCCCGGGCCCACGATGCCGTGGTTCGCCCACGAGGAGTCGGTATCGGCGATGTAGCCCTCCCACCAGCCGTCGTCGCCGTGCCAGTTCGCGCGCTGGCCCTGGAAGTCGACGTGCTCCCACGCGCAGAACTGGCCGCTCGGGCAGTCGGCGGCCTTGGCCGTGGAGGCCGTGGCGAAGGGTGAGCCCGCGGCGAGGAGCAGCGCGGCGGCCAGCAGGACGGGGTGCTTCTTCATCGGGTCGTGCCTTTCTCGTGTGCGGACCGGAGGACGGAACGGGCGGTGCGGACGGCGTGCGCCCGCAGTTCCCGGTAAGCGGTCCGCTCGCTCGCCGGCGCCCGGGACTTGAGGTTGTTGACGGTGGTCGAGGCGCGGAACCAGCGCTTCTGGTCGCCGTAGAGGCGCTGCTGGGCGCGGGCGAGGCAGCCGTCGGTGTGCTGGCGCACCTCGTGACCGCTGGGCAGCCTGAGGGAGAGTTCGGCGCGGCCGGTGCCGAACAGGGCGTCGCTGACGCGGCGCTGTTCCCGTCGGCCCGGCGGTTCCTGTCCCGGGCGCGGCGGGGTGAGGCCCTGGCGGGTCAGGCAGCGGTCGGTCAGCAGGACCTGGGCCGCGGCGACGGTGTCGGCCGCGCCGAGCGGGGCGGCCGCCTCGCGGGGTGCGCAGGCGGGCACCACGCCGAGGGCCAGGACGGTGAGCAGTGCCGCGGCCGCGGCGACGGTCCGGGAGGGGGCCGGCTCCGGTCGGCGGTCCGTGGGAGAGGCGGCCGGCATCGAGAGGAGCGTGCGCATGATCCGACCAACGGCACGGGGCGGGGTGCGGGCACGGCGCGGGGCGGCCGTTCACCCCGGGGAGCTACGCGCGCGTTGCGGGACCTGGGGGGCTCCGCGTGGCGGGACAGCCCTCCGTTGACGGCCACACCGCGTGGCGGGACGGCCCCCCGTTGACGGCCACACCGCGTGGCGGGACAGCCCCCCGTTGACGGCCACACCGCGTGGCGGGACAGCGCCCCGTCGACGGCCGCACCGCGTGGCGGGACAGCCCTCCGTCGACGGCCGCTCCGCGTGACAGGTCGGCGCCCCGTTGACGGCCACACCGCGTCGCGAGACAGCCACCCGTCGACGGCCGGGCGACGGGCCGGCCGCGCCCGGGAAGGCGGCGCAAACGCCGAAGGCGGTGAGGGCCGTTGGGCCCTCACCGCCTTCCCGGCGCGGATGTCCGCGCCCGCGTCACGCGCGTCCGGTCACTGCACGATCGTGATGCGGTCCGTGGCCGGCGGGTCGATCGGGTCGGCCGCCGAGGAGTTGGCCAGCAGGTACGTCTCCAGGGCCGCCAGGTCGTCCTCGCCGACGAGGTCGTCCGTGCCCTGGCGCAGGGTCGGGAAGCCGTCGCCGCCGCCCGCGAGGAAGCTGTTCGTCGCGACGCGGTAGGTGGCCGAGAGGTCGATGGGGCTGCCGTTCAGCCTGACGGAGTCCGTCACGACACGGTCGGCGCCGCTCTTCGTCATGTCCAGCGTGTACGTGAAGCCCGAGGAGACCTGGAGGATCTTCGGGGACGCCTCGTTCGAGCCGCTCACCTGCTCCATGAGGACCTGGACGAGCTGCTCGCCCGTGAAGTCCTGGAGGTTCACCGTGTTGGCGAACGGCTGCACCGTGAAGCCCTCCGCGTACGTCACCACGCCGTCGCCCTCGCCGGCCTTGGCCGCGTAGGTGAGGGGCGCGCGGATGCCGCCCGGGTTCATCAGCGCCAGGTCGGTCTCCGCGTCCAGCTCCTTGCCGTGGGCGAGCTGCGCGTCCGCGACGAGGTCGCCGAGCGGGGACTCGGTGCCGGTGTTGCCGATGTCGCCGGAGACGTACCCGATGGCGCGGTTGCCGATCGGGGCGGCGAGGGTGTTCCACTTGCCGATCAGACCGGTCATGTCGGGCGCCTTGGCGACGTCCCGGGTGACCACGTGGTTCGCGGACTTCACGGCCGTACGGGCGATGTCACCCGTGCGGCGGTCGTACGTCAGCGTCGTGTCGGTGTAGAGGCGGCCGAAGGACGCGGCGGAGGTGACCATGCGCGGGTTGCCCGCCGGGTCGTCGACCGTGCAGACGTACGCGTTGTGCGTGTGGCCGGTGACCAGCGCGTCGACCTGCGGCGTGACGTTCCGCGCGATGTCGACGATCGGGCCGGAGATGCCGGCGCCGGGGCCCGGGGAGTCGCAGTCGTAGTTGTACGCGGTGCCGGCCGGGAAGCCGCCCTCGTGGATGAGCGCCACGATCGACTTCACGCCCTGCGCCTGCAGCTCGCGCGCGTACGTGTTGATCGTCTCGACCTCGTCCTTGAAGGACAGGCCCTTGACGCCCTCGGCGGAGACGATGTCCGGGGTGGCCTCCAGGGTCACGCCGATGAAGCCGACCTTGACGCCGTGCTTCTTCCACACCCAGTACGGCTTGAGGAGGGGTTTGCCGGACTTCTCGTCCAGGACGTTCGCCGCGAGGTAGGGGAAGTCTGCGCCCTCGAACTCCTCGTCGCCGTAGCAGCCCTCGGTGGGGTGGCAGCCGCCGTTCTGGAGGCGGGACAGTTCGCGCGCGCCCTCGTCGAACTCGTGGTTGCCGACGGACGTCACGTCCAGGCCGAGGCCGTTGAGCGCCTCGATGGCGGGCTCGTCGTGGAACAGGCCCGAGACCAGCGGCGACGCCCCGACCATGTCGCCGCCGGCGGCGGTGACGGAGTACCGGTGGCCCGCGCGGGCCTGGCGCAGATGCGTGGCGAGGTACTCCACGCCGCCCGCGTCGACCGTCTTCGTCGTGCCGTCGGGCTGCTGCTCGGTGACCCGGCCGGAGGAACCGGACGGCGGCTCCAGGTTGCCGTGCAGGTCGTTGAAGGAGAGCAGTTGGACGTCCTGGTAGCGGCCCGGAGCGTGGCCGGCGGCCCCGCTCTCGTCCGCGTTCGCCGAGCCGGGCAGCGCGGCGGCCAGCGCCGCGGCCGTGGCGAGACCGGCCGCCGCCGCGACCAGCCGGTACGCGCGGCGCCCGCGGCGCGGGCGGGTCCGGGACGGCTCCGACGTCTCGGACACCTGGGATGTGGTTGGCATGCGCCCCCCTGGGGATCTGGCTCTGGATCTGACGCTGGATCGTGCTGTGCGTCCGTTCGGACGCGACGTGCGTCCGGACGCTCACCTGGCTGGAAATGGCCCGTCGGCGCAGCCTAAAGTCAACGCGCGTAGCGCGACAGGGTCTTCGTGGTTACAGCCTGGTTGCTTCTTCACCACCGCCGGACCGCCCGCTTGCGGCCCCCCGCGAAGGGCCTCGGCTTACCCTCGTACGCATGACCAGCGACGACATCGCACAGTCCGGCAACGGCCGGTCGATCGAGACCGTGACCGCGCTCTCCCCCCAGCAGACGGAGGCCGTGCTCGGCCTGCTCGCCGAGGCCGCCCGGTACGACGGCCAGCAGGCGGTGTCCGAACAGGGGCGGCTCCAGCTACGCGGCGGCGAACGCGCGGGCGTCTCCCACCTGCTGGCCCGCTCCGGCGGTGAACTCGTCGGGTACGCGCAGCTGGAGGGCACCGACCCGGTGGAGCCGCCCGCCGCCGAACTCGTCGTCCACCCCTCCCGCCGCGGCCGGGGGCACGGCCGGGCGCTCGGCTCGGCACTGCTGGCCGCCTCCGGCAAGCGGCTGCGGGTGTGGGCGCACGGCGGGCACTCCGCGGCCCGGCACCTCGCGCAGGTCCTCGGGCTGACCCTGTTCCGTGAACTGCGGCAGATGCGCCGCCCCCTGGCCGGGTTCGACGCGCCCGAGCCGGCCCTGCCCCCGGGCGTCACGGTGCGCGCCTTCGTGCCGGGCGAGGACGACGCGGCCTGGCTCGCGCTGAACGCCGCCGCCTTCGCCCACCACCCCGAGCAGGGCTCCCTGGTGCAGCGCGACCTCGACGACCGGATGGCCGAAGCGTGGTTCGACCCCGCCGGGTTCTTCCTCGCCGAGCGGGACGGCGAGCCGGTCGGCTTCCACTGGACGAAGGTGCACGCGGCGGAGCGGCTCGGCGAGGTCTACGTCCTCGGCGTCTCCCCCGCCGCCCAGGGCACCGGCCTAGGCAAGGCCCTCACCACGATCGGCCTGCGGCACCTGGCCCGCCAGGGCCTGCCCACGGCGATGCTGTACGTCGACGCCGACAACAAGGCGGCCGTGTCCGTGTACGAGCGGCTGGGCTTCACGACGTACGAGACGGACCTGATGTACCGGACCGAGACCTGACCGACCCGCCCGCCTGACGGCAAGCCCCGCCCTCCGGCCCCGCGGCCGGGTCTCCGCCCGCCCCACGGCAAGGCCCGCCGCCCGGCCTTCACCTGCCCCACGGCAAGCCCCGGCGCCGGGCCTCCACCCGCCCCACGGCAAGGCGCGCCGCCGGGCCTCCGGCCGCCGCGTCAACCCGGATGCGCGGTGCGGGCGGGGGACGACGGGGCATCCGGTGGGCACGCCGCGCACCGGGGGGCGGCACGGGTGCCGGCCCGCCGCACGCTCGGCACATCCACCCGGGGCTCCGGCACTCCGTGCCCCTGTTGCTCCTGTTATGCACCTTGCCGTCCGTCGGCGCGGACCTGACGCTGGTCCCTCCACAGACGCGACACGACGCGTCAAAACGCAGCAAGGCGACCCGGGTGACCCTCACATGACGACGAGCAGCCCCGACGACGGATCCACCACCCCCGCATCCCCCTCGCCCCCCGACCCCTCCGCACCCGCCCCCGAGCCGGACGCGCCGACCGGCCCGTGGCAGAGATGGCGTGCACGGATCGGCGGCGCGACGGCCCTCGCGTACTCGGGGGTGGTCGTCGGCGCCGTGGCGGCGGCCTTCCTCACCCCGCTCGGCGAGCATCTCGTCGGAGGCTTCTTCGACGATCCGACGTGTCCCGGCCGGGCCTGCGACGGCAAGAACCCGGACAAACACGAGTGCGGCCAGGACGCCCGCACCTACGAGCCCGACGACAGCAACCCCGCCGCCCTCCAAATCCGCTGGAGCAAGGACTGCCACGCCGTCTGGGGAAAGATCGAGCGGGGCGCCAAGGGCGACCAGGTCACCGTCGAGGTCGAGGGCGCCGAACCACGCCGCGCCGAGATCAACTACGGGTACGACCAGTTCACCAGCATGGTCGCGGTCGAGGACGGCGGCTTCGAGGTCAAGGTGTGCGCGATCCCCGGCGAAGGAGGCAAGAGCACGTTCCGGCGCTACTGTGTCCACGCCACGGACGCCGCGGCCTGGCAGTGAGGCGAGAGCCTCCCCGGAGGCCGGCCGGAGCCCGGAAGTCCTCGACCGGCACCCGCACCCGACGACGGCGAGAGACAGAGAACGGCCCCCGAGCGGCGGCGGGCATCGGTGCGAGCCTCCCTCGAGCGGCGACGGGCCCGGTGCGAGCCGCCCCCGTCGGCCGGCAGCGGCAGGTCTGCTCCGTCGGCCGACGCGGCACGAGCCGGAGAGCGCGGCACGAGCCGGAGAGCGCGCCGCCTCCGGTGGCTCCCCGCCCGGGCCCCGCCCGGCCCGGGGTCTTCCGCATCCCGCACGTCATGCCGCCGTAACCGCCGGTTCAGACGGGCTTGCGACGCTCGGCGAATGACACCCGCCGTGCCCGAGCCGTCACCGCCCCCCGGCAGCGGTGACCGCGACGGGACACCCCGCCTCGCCGCCCCGCCGGCTCCCCCGCGTCCGGACGCGCCGGTCCGGCCCCACGCGCGGAACAATGGGTGCATGAGCCAGCGGACCCCTCAGGCAAACGTCCAGCACGCGCAGCCCTCCGTGGGCTCCATAGCCGCGCACCGCCCGCACACCGTGGCGGCCACGGTCTCCGACCTGGAGCCCGACATCGACGCGGACCTCGACGGCTACGAGGAGTCGCCGTCCGACGGCGCGCCGCTGCCCGAGGGCCGGTTCCTGGACCGTGAGCGCAGTTGGCTCGCGTTCAACGAGCGCGTGCTGGAACTCGCCGAGGACCCGGACACGCCCCTGCTGGAGCGCGCCAACTTCCTCGCGATCTTCGCCAGCAACCTCGACGAGTTCTTCATGGTCCGGGTGGCCGGCCTGAAGCGCCGGATCGCCACGGGTGTGGCCACCCGCTCCGCCTCCGGGCTCCAGCCGCGCGAGGTGCTGGAGATGATCTGGGCGCGGTCCCGGGAGCTGATGGCGCGGCACGCCGCCTGCTTCCACGAGGACGTCGCGCCCGCCCTCGCCGAGGAGGGCATCCACCTGGTCCGCTGGCCCGAGCTGGCCGAGAAGGAGCAGGCCCGCCTCTTCACGCTGTTCCGGCACCAGATCTTCCCCGTGCTGACGCCGCTGGCCGTGGACCCCGCCCACCCCTTCCCGTACATCTCGGGCCTGTCCCTGAACCTCGCGGTCGTCGTCCGCAACCCCGTGACCGGGCACCGGCACTTCGCGCGCGTCAAGGTGCCGCCGCTGCTGTCCCGCTTCCTGGAGGCCTCCCCCGGCCGGTACGTCCCCCTGGAGGACGTCATCGCGGCCCACCTGGAGGAGCTGTTCCCGGGCATGGAGGTACTGGAGCACCACGCCTTCCGCCTCACCCGCAACGAGGACCTGGAGGTCGAGGAGGACGACGCGGAGAACCTCCTCCAGGCCCTGGAGAAGGAGCTGATGCGGCGCCGCTTCGGGCCGCCGGTGCGCCTGGAGGTCGAGGAGTCCATCGACCGGGAGGTGCTGGACCTGCTGGTGCGGGAGCTGAAGATCGGCGAGGCCGAGGTGTACCCGCTGCCGGGCCCGCTCGACCTCACCGGCCTGTTCCGCGTCCACGGCCTGGAGCGGCCGGAGCTGAAGTACCAGCGCTTCATCGCCGGCACCCACCGCGATCTCGCCGAGGTCGAGTCGGCGTCCGCACCCGACATCTTCGCCGCGCTGCGCAGCCGTGACGTCCTGCTGCACCACCCCTACGACTCGTTCTCCACGTCCGTGCAGGCCTTCCTGGAGCAGGCCGCCGCCGACCCGGACGTCCTCGCCATCAAGCAGACCCTGTACCGGACCTCGGGCGACTCGCCGATAGTGGACGCGCTGATCGACGCCGCCGAG
>DASTDN010000092.1:0-11340 GCA_035710365.1 Streptomyces sp.
CGATCGGCCGAGGAAGACGGAAGGACTGCAATGGAGGAAACGCCGTTCGAGCTCAGCCGGCGCGAGACCCTGATCGTCATCGCCGGCCTGATGGTCGGCCTCTCGCTGTCCGCGCTCGACGGCACGATCGTCGCCACTGCGATGCCGACCATCGTGGGCGACCTCGGTGGCCTGGAGCATCTGTCGTGGGTCGTGACGGCGTACACGCTGGCGACCGCGGCCTCCACCCCGCTGTGGGGGAAGATCGGTGACATGTACGGGCGCAAGGGCGTCTTCATGTCGTCGATCGTCCTCTTCCTCATCGGATCCGCGCTCAGCGGCATGGCCCAGGACATGGGCCAGCTCATCGGGTTCCGGGCCGTGCAGGGTCTCGGCGCCGGCGGTCTGATGGTCGGCGTCATGGCCATCATCGGCGACCTCATCCCGCCCCGGGAGCGCGGCAAGTACCAGGGCATGATGGCCGGCGTCATGGCGCTGGCGATGATCGGCGGACCGCTGGTCGGCGGCACCATCACCGACCACTGGGGCTGGCGCTGGGCCTTCTACATCAACCTGCCGCTCGGCGCGGTCGCGCTCGCCGCCGTCAGCGTCGTCCTGCACCTGCCGAAGAAGCGGGCCGAGGCGCGCGTCGACTATCTGGGCGCCGCGCTGCTGACCGTCGGCATCACCGCGATCGTGCTGGTCACGACGTGGGGCGGCACCGAGTACGCGTGGACATCCGCGCGCATCATGGAGCTGATCGGCATCGGCGTGGCCTCGCTGGCCGGGTTCGTGTTCTGGCAGACCCGGGCCGCCGAGCCGGTCGTGCCGCTGCACATCTTCCGCAGCCGCAACTTCACGCTGATGTCCGTCATCGGCTTCCTCACCGGCTTCGTGATGTTCGGCGCCACGCTGTTCCTGCCGCTGTACCAGCAGGCCGTGCAGGGTGCGTCCGCGACCAACTCGGGGCTGCTGCTCCTGCCGATGCTGGGCGCGATGCTCGTCACGTCGATGGTCGCCGGACGCGTCACCACGAACACCGGCCGCTACAAGGTCTTCCCCGTCACCGGCAGCCTGCTGATGATCGTCGGGCTGTACCTGATGTCGACGATGGACACGGGGACCTCGCGGTTCACCTCCGGTGTCTTCATGGCCGTGGTCGGTCTCGGCATGGGCTGCCTGATGCAGATCACCATGCTGGTCGCGCAGAACAGCGTCGAGATGAAGGACATGGGCGTCGCGTCCTCCTCCACCACCCTCTTCCGTACGCTCGGCTCCTCCTTCGGCGTCGCGGTCATGGGCGCGCTGTTCAACAACCGCGTCCAGGACGCCATGGCCGAGCGGGGCGGAGCGCTGGGGGCGAAGGTGACCGAGCAGTCCGCGCAGCTCGACGCGGCCAGCCTGGCGAAGCTGCCCGCCGCGGTGCGTGAGGCGTACCAGTACGCGGTGTCCGACGGCACGCACGGGGCGTTCCTGCTGGGCTCGGTGATCGCGGTGCTGGCACTGGTGGCGGCCGTGCTGGTCAGGGAGGTGCCGCTGAAGGAGGCCGGCGGGCCGAAGCCGGACGTCCCGTCGCGCGAGGGCACGGCCCCCGGCGGCACGCCGTCCGGCGGCGCGGAGACCAGGGTCCCGCTGGCCGAGTCGGTCTGACCGGCCGGCCCGTCCTGACCGTCTCTGCCCGACCCGAACCGTCCCGACCTGTCTGGACCTGACCCGTCCAACACGTCCTGACGGAAGCCCCCGGCGCCGACCAGCGCCGGGGGCTTCGCCGTGGTGGCGTCCTGCCGTGTCGGCAGCGTCGGCCGTGCCGACCGTGCCGGCCGTGTCCGTCCCGACGGGGTGTGGGTGTGGGTGTGGGCAGGGTGGGGAGCGGTGCGTGGTTTGGGAGGGCGCAGGTGCCGTCCAGGTGTCACACGGGCGGGCGGTGAGGAGGGGCCCACGGATGACGTGGGGCGGCGTACGGCGGTGTGCCGGGGCCGTTGTCAGACCCACGTGTCACCATCGGGCCCATGACCACGGTGACGGACAGGACGCGGCAGCTCCGGCGGGCGAAGGACGCCATGGATCGGGACTGGGCCGACCCGGAACTCGACCTCGACGCCGTGGCCGCGCACGCCGGGTACTCGCGCTACCACTTCATCCGCGCCTTCAGGGAGACCTACGGCGAAACCCCCGGGCGGTATCTCACCCACCGCCGTATCGAACGCGCCGAAGACCTCCTGCGCACCGCCGGCCTCTCGGTGACCGAGATCTGCACCCTGGTCGGATTCAGCAGCCTCGGCACGTTCTCGGCCCGGTTCAAGGCGTGGACGGGACGCACCCCGAGCGAGTACCGCGCACAGCACGTCGGCCGCGGAGCCGCCCTGATCCCCGGCTGCTACGCGATGCTCTGGGCGGGCGGTTTCCGCTCCGCGCCCGGCCGCCGGACGGACCGCAATTCTGAAGAAGCGGGCTGACCGCGCCGGGTCCTACGGTGACGGGGCGGGCCATTCGCACCGCGCTCTCGCAGCAGCGGTCACCCTGCGCTTCCGTCGCAGGCGTGCCGTGCTCTCACCGCAGACAGGAGCACTCCCATGATCCAGGGACTCAAGATCTCGACCGTCTGGGTCCTCGACCAGGACCGGGCGAAGGAGTTCTACACCGAGAAGCTCGGCCTGGAGGTCCGTACCGACATGACGATGGGCGACGGCGGCATGCGCTGGCTCACGGTCGGTTCGCCCAGCCAGCCCGGCGTGGAGCTGACGCTGATGCTCCCGGGCGGCGGAATGGACCCCGAGTCCGCAGAGATGGTCAAGACGCTCGTCGCGAAGGGCGTGCTCGGCGCGGGCGTGCTGACCACCGACGACATCCACGGCGACTACAGGAAGCTCAAGGAGCGCGGCGTGGAGTTCGTCCAGGAGCCGCAGGAGCGGCCGTACGGCGTCGAGGCGCTGTTCCGGGACGATTCCGGGAACTGGTTCTCCTTCACCCAGCCCCGCGAGGGCGGCCTCGACACCACGAAGGACTGGGCCTGCTGACCCCGACCCCCGTGCCCGGGTGACCTCCCGCCACAGACACGACGGGCCCCCTCCTTCCGTTCTTTCTTGTCCTGGTCCGCTTACGACGGCGCTGTCCGCCTCTATCGGTCCGACGGCAGTATCGGGTGACTGCCCGTGTTCGTCGGCGCGTGCTCCGGCAGCCACAGCACCGCGACCGCGCCCCCGGCGGAACAGCTCGTGGGGGCGGGGCCCGCCGGAAGGTGCCCCGCGGTCGCGGTCGGGGTGCACTCCGGGCCGGTGCCGTCGGTCGGCACGTGCCCCGGGGCCGTGCCGGACGGTGGCCGGGCGTTGCGGAAGGTCAGCCGGGCCCCGAGGACCCGGGCCTGGCCGGCCGCGATGGTCAGCCCGAGTCCGTGTCCGCGTCCCGCCCGGTCCTTGCTGCCGGTGCGGAACCGGCTCGGGCCCTCGGCCAGCAGGTCCCGCGGGAAACCCGGCCCGTGGTCGCGGACCCGGATCACCCGGCCCTCGACGGTGACCTCGATGGGCGGCTCGCCGTGCCGGGCCGCGTTGGCGAGCAGGTTGAACAGCACGCGCTCCAGGCGGCGCGGGTCGGTCGTCACCTCCGACTCGTGCACCACCCGCACGCTCACCCGGGGGTCCTTCACCGCGACGCGGCGCCCCACGAACTCGCCGAGCAGGATGTCCTGCAACTCCGCCCGCTCCGAGGCCCCGTCGAGCCGGGCCACCTCCAGCACGTCCTCCACGAGCGTGCGCATCGCCTTGGCCCGGTCCAGCACCAGCTCCGTGGGCCGGCCCGGCGGCAGCAGCTCGGCCGCCGTGAGCAGTCCGGTCACCGGGGTGCGCAGCTCGTGCGCGATGTCGGCGGTGACCCGCCGCTCGGCCTCCAGACGTTGCTGCAACGCGTCCGCCATCGCGTCCACCGCGCTCGCCAGGTCGTCGGTCTCGTCCCGGACGACTCCGCCGATGGCGTCGCGCACCCGTACGTCCGGCTCGCCGCGGGCGACCCGGTTCGCCGCGGCGGCGGCCTTGCGCAGCCGGCCCGACAGGTGCCCGCCGATCAGTACGCCGAGCGCGCTGCCTCCCAGGACGACTGCGATGGAGCCGATCACCAGGGCCTGGTCGAGGTCCTTCAGGATGTCCGTACTGCGGTCGGTGAAGCCGGTGTGCAGCGACATCACGTGCCCGTCCTTGAGAGGCACCGCCGCCCAGATGTGGGGCGGGCCTCCGGCCCGGTCCGACACGTACGTCGCCCGGCGCCCCGCCTCCACCCGTCTGCGCAGCGCGGCCGGCAGGTCCGGGTCGTCCAGCCTCACGTGGGGGAAGTTGGGCCGTTGGGACAGCTCGTAGTTGCGCTGGGCGATCATGAGGCGCTCGACGGCGAGGTCGCGTGCGTTGTCCAGCATGGACACCCGGGCGGCGTTGTGCACGACCAGGCTCAGCGCGACCGCCACCAGCGCACCCACCAGTGCGATGGCCGCGCTCAGCTTCCACCGCAGGCCGGTACGGATGCTCGTACTCAGCCTCGGCCGCGCCCCCGGCCACCACCCGGCCCGCAGGCCGGGGCGAGCGCCCGAGCCCGGGTCCGGGCCCGGCCCTAGCCCCGTCCCCAGCCCCGTCCCCAGCCCCGTCCCCGGCTCCGGGGCAGTGGGCGGGCCGGGTGCTGGGTCGGGTGCCGGGTCGGCAACGGCGTCCCGGCCCGGCTCCGCGTCCGCGCGGTCGTCGGGAAAACCCCGTGTCATGGTGCCGCTCAGGCTTTCAGCTTGTAACCGAAGCCGCGGACCGTCTCGATGCGGTCCTGGCCGATCTTCGTGCGCAGCCGCTGGACGTGGACGTCGACGACACGGGTGTCCCCGCCCCAGCCGTAGTCCCACACCCGCTCCAGGAGCTTGTCGCGGGAGAACACCGTGCCCGGCGCGGAGGAGAACTCCAGCAGCAGCCGCATCTCCGTCGGCGTGAGCGCCACTACCTGCCCGGCCCGGCGCACCTCCATGCCGTGCGTGTCGATCACCAGGTCGCCGAAGGTGAGCACGCCGCCGGTGTCGTCGGGTGCGGAGGCCTCCGCCCGGTCGCCGCCGGCGTGCCCGAAGCGGCGCAGTACCGCGCGGATGCGGGCGACCAGCACGGCACCGTCGAAGGGCTTCGTCACGTAGTCGTCGGCGCCCGCCTCCAGGCCCAGCACGACGTCGATGGAGTCGGCCCGCGCCGACAGCATGATCACCGGCACGGTGGACTCGTCGCGGATACGGCGGCACAGGCTGACGCCGTCCAGGCCGGGGACCATCACGTCCAGCAGCGCGATGTCCGGCCGTCTCGCGCGGAAGGCGTCGAGGCCGGACAGGCCGTCGGGCATCGCGGTCACGGCGAAGCCGTCCCGCTCCAGGGCGAGTTGCGTCGCCTCGCGGATGACGTCGTCGTCCTCGACGAACAGGACGTGGGTCTGGTCTGCCATCCCGTGCTCTCAGTCCTCGTGTCGCAACCGGCGTGCGCGGCCGGTGTTCTCGGTCGGGCGGGGTCGGTGGGGTGCTGCCGGTGAGCAGCGCCGGTCGGAGGTGCCGTGGGGACGCGGGCCGGGTCGTTCCCCCCGGCCCGCCTCAGCCGACCGTCCTCAGGCAGTGCTTCTCAGCCAGTGGTTCTCACGTGTTCTCGTGCCCTCCCGTTTCCGTCGCCGCTCCACACGCTCGCCCGTCCGCCCGTCTGCTCGCTCGTCCGTCCACCCGTCGCGCTCGTCCACACGCCGCGCCCGTCAGACGACGGCGCCCGTCAGCCCGCCGCGCCCGTCAGCCCGCGGTGGCCGACGGCACCTGCTCGCCCACGGAGTTGCTGTAGTCGTTGTGCGCGCGGAACTGCTCCGTGAACCGGCCCGCCGACCACCGGTACGTGATCACGTTCTCCCCGGAGGGGCTCGACACCGGGTCGCCCTTCTCGTACACCTGCTTGGACACCACCAGGTCGCCCCGGTCGATCTCCGCGTAGACGGGCGGCTCCTCGGCGAGGAAGACGTTCCGGTACGCGCCGCCCTCCAGGTGGTACACGTACGCACCGACGCCCACCGCGTCGTCACAGGTCAGTACGTTCACCACGATGTCCTCGGCGGGGTCTCCGGTCAGATGGCCGTACGACACGTCCACCGGGTACTCGTCGGCCAGGCACGGTTTCAGCCCGCGCTTGACCTGGGCCGACACCTGCGGGTCATGCTTGACGAGCCGGACCGCGTCCACCCGGTCGGGGGTCCGCACCGGGCTCGCCGAGGGCACGGCCGGGGCGGCGGAGACGGTGTCGGCGTGCGCGGGCCCCTCGTCACGGGTGCCCGTGCCGCCGGTCGCGCACGCCGACACGAAGAGGACGGCGGCGGTGAACACGGCCGCCGCCGCGCCCACCGTCCGCCAACTGCCCCGTGCCCCCGGGGCACCGGTACCGGTCAGGCCGCGCAACGCTCCCGCTCCTCATGCTCCAGCGCGCGTGCGTCCAGTTCGCGGGCCTGGAGCTCCTCGCGGAGCCGGGCGAGCGCCCGATGCAGCGTGCTCTTGACCGTCCCGGCCGACATGCCCAGCGCCGCGGCCGTCTCCTCGGTCGACATCTGCTCCCAGTGTCGCAGCACGACGACGCTGCGCTGTTTCGGGGCGAGCACTTTCATCACGTCCATCAGCAGGGCACGGTCGGCGTGCTGTTCGGTGGTGTCGTCCACGGAGGCGTCCGGGAGCTGCTCGGTGGGCACCTCCTCCAGCTTCCGGGCCCGCCACCACTCCGTACGGGTGTTGATCATCACGCGGCGCAGATAGGCGTCCGCGAGTCGCTTGTCCGCGATGCCCTCCCACTTGCCGTACGTCCGCGCCAGCGCCGTCTGCAGCAGGTCCTGGGCGTCCACCGGGTCCGGGACCAGGCGACGGGCGCTGCGCAGCAACGCGTCCTGCCTGCTGCGGACGTACTCCTCGAAACCGAGCACCTCGCCCTGCGCCATGGTGAACCGCCTCCCCTGTCCCGCGCCGGCCCGCCCGCCGCCGCCCCACTGCCTGTGGTCCGTGCTCGGCCCGGGTCCGCCGGGCACGCACCACTGAAGGTACGGACGGCGTGTCACGACCCGGTGCGAGCAGGCCTGCGGGTAACGCGCGGCTGTCCGTCGGTTGTGTAACGGAAGGCGGCGGGGCCCTGCGCGGACGACCCGTTGGTGCGGCTATGACAGCCATGACCGCCATCGCGGTCATGGAGGCCACGGCAGTCATGGAGGGATTCGGGATGAGTGCACATGATGAACCACCAGATGCATGCCGACAGACGACAATTCGGCCCCGCACCCACCCTTGCCCCCGTCCCGGTGCCGGCCTGCTCTCGGTCCCGGTCGAGGGCACGGGGGCCGGTCAGGTCAGGGGCAGCCGGTACAGGCCTCCGGGCATCGGCTCGACCAGGCCGTCGGCGACGAGCCCGTCGAGGGCCCGCGCCCGCTGCACCGGCTCGTGCCACACGCGGTCGAGTACCTGTTGCGGCACGGGCGCGTGTGCCTCCCGCAGTACGGCGAGCAGCCGGCCGCGTACCTGGCGGTCGGTGCCGGCGTACGTCTGCCCGCGGCGCGGCGGTCCGTCGTGCTCGGGCTTGCCGGCCAGCCGCCAGGCGCACTGAGCGGCGATCGGGCAGCGGTGGCACTGCTCGTTGCGGGCCGTGCACACCAGCGCGCCCAGCTCCATCGAGGCGGCGGCCCAGCGGGCCGCGGTGGCCTCGTCGGCGGGCAGCAGCTCGCGGGCCAGTCGGCGTTCGGCGGCGGTGGTGGCGTTCGGCGGGTACTGCACGCCGGTGACGGCGCGGGCGAAGACCCGGCGGACGTTGGTGTCCAGCACGGCGTGCCGCTGCCCGTACGCGAACGACGCCACGGCCGCCGCCGTGTACTCGCCGATGCCGGGCAGCGCGAGGAGCTGGGCGTGTTCGGCCGGTACGTCCCCGCCGTGCCGCTCCGCTATGGCGACGGCGGCGCCGTGCAGGCGCAGGGCGCGGCGCGGGTAGCCGAGCCGGCCCCAGGCGCGGACGGCCTCGCCGGGTGCCTCCACGGCGAGGTCGGCGGGGCGTGGCCAGCGGGCCAGCCACTGCTCGTAGACGGGCAGGACGCGCTTGACGGGCGTCTGCTGGAGCATGAACTCGCTGACCATCACCCCCCAGGCTCCGGCTTCGGGGCGCCGCCACGGCAGGTCGCGGGCGTTCTCGTCGAACCAGTCGATGACCGGCTCGACGACGGGGTGCTCGCAGGGGCCGTCGGCGGGGCCCGCGGAGGGGCCGGTGGCGGAGGTGATGACGGGGGAGTGCGGCGGCTCTGCGGCGGTCCGCTCGGACGCGGGGCCGGCGCTGCCGCCGTGCGGGGGCTTCGTGGGGGCAGTCATGGCTTTCCGATCCTGCCATGCGGGAGCGGCCCGGCGGGGGCAAGCCCGACGGGGTGGGCGGTTCGCGGGGGCGGCCGGCGCGCGGATGCCGGTGCGGTGGCGGGCGGAACTCGAGGGCGCCTGCGCGCGGGACCGGCGTCGCCGGGATGCGGTGCGCAGGCTGCGCGGCGGCGCGACGCCGGGTACGCGGCGCCCGGGGGCGGGGGAGAGAGACGTACGGCAGGAAACCGGGAGCCTGCGGGGCCTGCGCGGAGTTGGGCGGGCGGACGGCGGCGAGTCACCCTCGGTGAAGTGCGGCCGGCACCGGCACCGCCCCGGCAGCGAAACCGCGACCGGCCCCGGCACCGGCACCGCCCCGGCACCGGCAGCGGGGACCGCCCCGGCACCGGCACCGAAGCCCGGGACCGCCTGCCGAAGGCCACCCGGGCGAAAATCAGGGGGGTGAATTGCGTTTCCGGGATGATGATCCGGAAAAGTTGTGGCCCCGGGCGGCGGGTGGGACAGGCGAACGCCCCGATCTCTCGTACAGTTTGGGCCGTGGGATCTCTGCGCAATCCGATCGGGCCGCTTCCCTCCTCCATCTACTGGCGTCGGAGGGCCGTACTGCTGTCCCTGCTCGCCGTGTTGGCGTTGCTGGCGATCTGGGTCGTCACCTCCGGCGGGGGGGACGACAAGGGTGGCCGGACCGGTGCGAACGGCAAGAATCCCGCGCCCACGATCACTCCGGGGCCGTCGAGTTCGGGCCCGGCGATCAGTCAGGCGCCCGGCGGCCGGGACGAGTCGGAGGGCGAGGACACCGGCGGCTCCGACGACGGCTCGAACGGCGACACCGGCGGCGGCTCCGGTGACGGAAGCGGTTCGGGTGACGGATCGTCCGCGGGCGCGGGCGGTGCCGGAGGGTCCCGTGGTTCGGGTGCGGCCGGTGGCGCCGCGTCCGGTACCGGTGTCGGCACGGGTTCCGGGCACACCGTTCCGGCCGGATCGCCGTTGCCCGACTGCACCCCGTCGGCGGTCAAGCTGAGCCTGCGCAGCCTCCGCAACACCTACGAGCCCGGCCGGACGCCGACCTTCGTCCTGTCCGCGCGGAACATCTCCGGCAACGACTGCAAACTGGACCTCGGGCCGGAGAAAACCGTACTGACGATCACCCCGGCCGACGCCGACGACACGTTCTGGGCGTCGGACGACTGCCCCGGGGACGTGGACGGCAGGCTGTACCGGGTGCCGTCCGACAGCGGCATCACGTACACCGTGAAGTGGGACCGCAAGCCGAGCGCTCCCGAGTGCGCGACCCCCTCGGCGGGCTCGGCGAAGCCGGGCACGTACCTGGTGGAGGCGAAGACGCCGGGCTTCTCGAAGGTCCAGACGTCGTTCGTGATCGAGGCCTCCTAGCCGCGCCGTGTCGTGTGGGTCCTCGCGGGCCCGCGAAGACGGCGACGGCACCTCGCGGCGTTGTCGTACGACCCGAGCGCCCCTGGTACGCGGGGGCGTGCTCCGCGTGGCAGACGCGCCCCGTCCGACGGCCGCGGCCCGGTCCACGAAGACGCCGCGGCACGGCACGACACGACAGACACGACACGACACGGCATGACCTGCACCGAAGCGCCCGCGGCGCGGCTGCGTCGCCGCGCCAGGCCGTGGGGCCGGGGCCCCGTGGTGTCCGGCCGTGCCGGTCTCAGACGTACCGCTCCAGGATCGACGACTCCGCCAGCCGGGACAGGCCCTCGCGGACGCTGCGGGCGCGGGCCTCGCCCACGCCGTCCACCGTCTGCAGGTCGTCGACGCTCGCGGCCAGCAGCTTCTGGAGGCCGCCGAAGTGTTCCACCAGTCGGTCGATGATGGCGCCGGGCAGCCGCGGCACCTTCGCCAGCAGGCGGAAGCCACGCGGGGAGACCGCCGAGTCGAGCGTCTCGGGGGAGCCGGTGTAGCCGAGGGCGCGGGCCACCGTGGACAGTTCGAGCAGCTCGGCGTGGCTGAGTTTGTCCAGCTCGGCGAGGGCCTCGCCGACCGTGCGGGAACGCTTCGCGGTCGGCTCGGGGACGTAGTCCCGCACGACCAGCTCGCGCTCGGGTTCGACACCCGCGATCAGCTCGTCGAGCTGGAGGGCGAGGAGGCGTCCGTCGGTGCCCAGTTCCACCACGTACTCGGCGATCTCCGTGGCGATGCGGCGCACCATCTCCAGGCGCTGGGCGACAGCCGACACGTCCCGGACCGTCACCAGGTCCTCGATCTCCAGCGCCGACAGTGTGCCCGCGACCTCATCGAGGCGGAGCTTGTAGCGCTCCAGGGTGGCGAGGGCCTGATTGGCGCGGGACAGGATCGCCGCGGAGTCCTCCAGGACGCGGCGCTGGCCGTCGACGTAGAGGGCGATCAGGCGCATGGACTGGGAGACGGAGACGACCGGGAAACCGACCTGCTTGCTGACGCGGTCCGCCGTGCGGTGACGGGTGCCGGTCTCCTCGGTGGGGATCGCCGGGTCCGGGAGGAGCTGGACGCCCGCCCGGAGGATCTTCGACAGGTCGGAGGAGAGCACGATGCCGCCGTCGAGCTTGCACAGTTCACGCAGCCGCGTCGCGGTGAACTCGACATCCAGCACGAATCCGCCCGTACACATCGCCTCGACGGTCTTGTCGGAGCCGAGCACGATGAGGCCGCCGGTGTTGCCGCGAAGGACGCGCTCCAGGCCGTCACGCAGGGGGGTGCCGGGAGCCACGGCGCTCAGCGAGGCGCGCATCAGGCCATCGGGACCGGCACTCCCACCGGACTTTCCGGGAGCTGCTGCCCGGTCGTTGGCTGCCACTGCACTCCTCCGGTCGCAGGCTCTTTGAGGGCGCCCTCGGTTCGTACGGACGGGCGAGACCTGGGCAAAGTCTACCGGCGGTCCTCCTCGTCCCGTGGGGCGTCCCGCCGACGCGACCTCGGCAGGACCCGCAGCGCGTCCCCCATGTCGGCGACTTCCAGGACCTTCATACCGGCAGGGACCTTGCCCGGGTCGGCGG
>DASTDN010000093.1:0-15574 GCA_035710365.1 Streptomyces sp.
CAGCGCGCCCCGCACGATCTCGGAGCCGTACGCCCCGTACGTCAGGCCGAGCGCGAGCGTGCCCGCCCACAGCGGCACCAGTTGCCAGCCGAAGGCGATCGGCAGCACGAAGAACACCCAGAAGATCATGACCAGGGCGGAGGTGCCGCGGAACACCTCGGTGTAGAAGCCCGCGAGGAAGCGGACGATCCACAGCCGGTGGGTGCGGGCGACGCCGGCCACGAAGGACACCGCGGTGGCGAGCAGCGCGCTGAGCACCAGGAGCTGGACCGTGACCCAGACGCCCCGCAGAACGAGTTCCCAGAGTCCTGACGTCATCAGCCGCAGAGCTCCTTCGCGGTCAGGTCCGTCATCTCGTCCTCGGTGAACCCGAAGGGCTTCAGGACACGGAACAGCTCGCCGCTCTTCTTCATCTTCGCGAGTTCCCCGTTGAACGCGTCGCGCAGTTTCGTCTCGGTGGGGCGGAAGGCGAAGGCGCCCCCGTCGACGTGCGGCTCGCCGTCGACGATCGGCTTGAAGGGCTCGGTGGCCTCGGCCTTCGCGGACTTCTTCACCACCTCGCGGACGGTGAGCGCCGTACCGGCGAAGACGTCGACCCGGCCGGCCTCCACGGCGTTCAGCCCGGCGACCTGGTCCGGCACGATCAGGATGTCGCTCTCCCGGTAGCCGGCGTCGACCGCGTACTGGATCTCCGCGTAGCCCGTGCCCGTGGCGAACTTCGCGCCGCTCTTCACGACGTCGCGGTAGTTGCGCAGCCCTTTCGGGTTCCCCTTCCGCACGATGAACGCGTCGAGCATCTGATAGTCCGGGTCGGAGAAGATGACCTGCTCGCAGCGCTCCGCGTTGACGTACATCCCGGCGGCCACGACGTCGAACTGCTGAGAGTTCAGCCCCGGGATCAGCGAGCCGAACTCGGTCGGCACCGGCTGCACCCGGTCGACCCCGAGCCGCTTGAAGATGACCCGCGCCAGCTCCGGCGCCTCACCGGTCAGCCTGCCGTCCGTGTCGATGTACCCGAAGGGAATCTCCCCGGCGATGCCGAGGCGCACGACGCCCGCGCCGCGCAGCCGGTCCAGCAGATCACCGCCGCGGGCGCCGCTCGCCGTGGCCACGCGGCTGCAGCCCGCGGCGCCCAGCGCGCCGAGCGCCGCGACCCCCGCGAGCAGCGACCGGCGTGAGGGCCCCGGAGGGCCAGAAGTATTTGCGCCAATTCTTGATGCTCTGTGTGGTGGAGCCATGGGCGCGCGGCTACCCGAGCGCATGCGTTCTATTCCTGCCGCACCGGAGGAACCGCACTCCTGAACGACCCACGGGACCCGAGTGGCCCAGCGGGACGCATGGGCCGCCCGGCGGGGCGGAGGACCGCCCGGGGCCCTCACGCACGCCGGACGGCGGGCGGGCCGCCGGACCGGCCGCGCGGGGTCGGCTCAGGCCTGGACCAGGGGCTCCCGGGTGAAGAGCGTGCCCAGCGACGGGGCGTTCACGCGGCGGTCCGCGAGGCGGAGGGCCTCCCAGGCGGTGACCTGGCCGGCGGCGAGGACCGGCTTGCCGAGGTCCTTCTCCAGCGCCGGGAGGTGCGCCGCCGTCGGCAGGGACGTGTCGGGCAGCAGGACCGCCTCCGCGTCGGCGCGGTCGGCTTCGCGGGCCAGCGCGATCAGCTCCGCCTCGCCCCCTGCGGCGGTCCCGGCCGCAGCGCCGTGCACCCCGGTCACCTCCAGGCCGCCCGCCCGCAGGAACCCGGCGAACCGCTCCGCCACGTCCTGCGGATACGTCGTGCCCACCGCGACCCGCCGGGCGCCCAGCTCCCGCGCCGCGTGCACGAAGGCGAACGACGTCGACGACGCCGGCATCCCCGCCGCCCGCGCCAGGGCCCGCACCTGCTCGTGGGCGTCCTCCCAGCCGGTCACGGCCGTGCCGCCGGTGCTCGCCCACACCACCGCCTCGGCGCCCGCCAGCCGCAACTGCTCCATGCCCGCCGCGAGCCGCGCGTCCCCGCCCGTCTCCCGCAACGCCTCCGCGCCGATGTCCGCGCGCACCACGTCCACCCGGATGTCGCCCCCCAGCAGTTGCTCGATGCGTGGATAGTCGTCCTGCGCGGAGTGAGCGGGACAGAGGAGTCCGAGTGCGGTCATGACCAGCCTTCCTGCTGCGTGTCCTCGGGCAGCTTCCCGACGGGGCCGGCAGAGCCCGGCCCACGGCCCGGGTACCCAATCGGCGCGGCACAGCCCTCCCGTCACCGATTTGGCCGAGACCCGACCCGCGACCGGCGCCCGCCCCCGGCGAGCACGGGAATAACCGGTGCCCCGCTCCCGTTGGCCACCCCCGCAGAGCGAGTACACCGCACGGAACAGGAGGCCCCCGTGGCCGCAGAGGGCACCCACGGCGCAACCGGTACGGACGCCACCGACGACGGGGACGGCATCCGGGGCGCCGCCCACGGCACCGCCCCCACCCCCCTCTCCGTCCTGGACCTCGTCACCGTCGGCGCCGGCCGTACCGCCTCCGACGCCCTGCGCACCAGCGTGCGGCTCTCCCGCCTCGCCGAGTCCCGCGGCTTCCACCGCCACTGGGTCGCCGAGCACCACTCCATGCCGGGCGTCGCGTCCTCCTCACCGGCCGTGATCCTCGCCCACCTGGCCGCCCACACCACCCGCATCCGGCTCGGCTCGGGCGGCGTCATGCTGCCCAACCACGCCCCGCTCGTGATCGCGGAGCAGTTCGGCACGCTGGAGGCGCTCGCCCCGGGCCGCGTCGACCTGGGCCTCGGCCGCGCCCCCGGCACCGACGGCGCCACCGCCGCCGCGCTGCGCCGCACCGACAGGCTCGACGAGGGCGCCGACGAGTTCCCGCGCCAGCTCGTGGAGCTGATCCGGTTCCTCGACGACGACTTCCCCGACGGCCACCCCTACCACCGCATCCACGCCGTGCCCGGTCCCGTGCAGGCCACCTCTCCCGGCGGTGTGCAGTCCCCGCACCGCCCGCCGGTCTGGCTGCTCGGCTCCTCCGGCTTCAGCGCCCGCCTGGCCGGGACGCTCGGCCTGCCCTTCGCCTTCGCGCACCACTTCTCCGCGCGCAACACGATCCCGGCCCTCGACCTGTACCGCGAGTCGTTCCGGCCGAGCGAGACCCTCCACGAGCCGTACGCCCTGATCGGCGTGGCCGCGCTCGCCACCGACGACGAGCGGGAGGCCCGCCGCCAGGTGCTGGCCGCCGCGCTGAACATGATCCGGCTGCGCACCGGCCGCCCCGGCCTGGTGCCCACCCCGGAGGAGGCCGAGGCGTACCCCTTCACCGCGGCCGAGCGCGAGGCGGTGGCGGGCTGGAGCGCCGACGTCGTGCACGGCACCCCCGACGAGGTCCGCGCGGGCCTCGACGACCTGCACCGGCGCACCGGCGCCGACGAGCTGATGATCACGAGCAACGCCCACAGCGGCGACGTACGCCTGCGCTCCTACGAACTCGTCGCGGACGCCTACGGCCTGCCGACGGCGTCCGGCTGAACACCCGGGCCGTCCAGCAGCGCCGGGATGCGCTCCGGCGGCACCGGCCGCGAGTACAGCCAGCCCTGTCCGGTGTCGCAGCCGATCCCGCGCAGCCGCGAGGCCTGCGCGGAGGTCTCCACGCACTCCGCGGTGACCGTGAGCCCGAGCCGGTGCGCGAGCTGGATCATCGCCTCCACGATGACCTCGTCGGCCGGGCACGGCCGGGCCGGGTCCCGCTCCTCGTACTGGAAGCCCCGCACGAACGAGCCGTCGAGCTTCAGCACGTCCACCGGCAGGCGGCTGAGGTAGGCGAGGTTGGAGTAGCCGGTGCCGAAGTCGTCGATGGCGATGCGTACGCCCATGTCGCTGAGGGCCTGCAGAGCCTGGAGGGGGCGCCCGGCGGAGCCCATCACCGCCGACTCGGTGAGCTCCAGTTGCAGCAGGTGCGGGGCGAGCCCGGTCTCGGAGAGCGCCTCCGCGACGTCCGCGACGAGGTCGGAGTCCCAGATCTGGCGGACCGCCACGTTCACGCTGACGAAGATCGGCGGCCGGCCCGGCCTCTCCCGCTGCCAGCGGCGGGCCTGACGGCAGGCGGTGCGCAGCGCCCACCGTCCCAGTTGCACGATCGAGCCGTCCTCCTCCGCCAGCCCGATGAACCGATTCGGTGTCAGCCTGCCGAACTGCGGGTGCTCCCACCGCACCAGCGCCTCGACACCGCTCGGCCTGCCGTCGGCCATGCCCACCAGCGGCTGGTACTCCAGGGTGAACTCGCCGCGCTCGACGGCCGGGCGCAGCCCCGAGGCGAGGGCCTGCCGGGTCATGAGGTGCGCGTTGCGCTCGGGGTCGAACAGTGTCCAGCGGGCCTTGCCGTCGGCCTTCGCCCAGCACAGCGTGGTGTCGGCGGCCTGCATCAGCGCGGTCGGCGTGGTCCCGGCCGTGTGCCGCTCGACGACCCCGATCGACGCCGACACCGACAGCCGTCGCCCGGAGAGGTCGAACGGCGCCCGAAGTGCCGTCAGGACCAGCTCCGCGAGATCGGCGAGTTGCTCGGTCCCGGTGGAGTCCTCGACCAGCAGGGCGAACTCGTCCCCGCCGAGCCGCGCCACCAGCGGCGTGTTCGCCCGGGCGTACCCGGCCTCGTCCGCGCAGCGCGTGAGCCGGTCCGCGACGGCGGCCAGCAGCCGGTCGCCGACGCGGTGCCCGAGGGTGTCGTTGACGGCCTTGAAACCGTCCAGGTCCAGGTAGCACAGCCCGATCCGGCCGGTGCCGCTCCGCTCGCGGGGCTCGGCGTCCAGCGCGGCCGTCAGACGCTCGAAGAACAGCGTGCGGTTGGGCAGCCGGGTCACCGGGTCGTGCATCTGCAGGTGACGCAGCCTGGCCTGCAGTTCACGGCGGGCGCTGACGTCGGACGCCGACAGCAGCGCGCCGCGCCCCTCGCCCGGCAGCGGTACGACCGTGACCTCGGCCCACACCGAGTGGCCCGCGGGATGCTTCAGCCGGCGCGTGCAGCGCAGCCGGGCCTGACGGCCGCCGAGCACCTCGCGGTAGGCGTGGCGGGAACGCGCGTCGGAGGCGAGGTCCACCAGATCGGCGGCCACCGCCCCGGTCAGCTCCCCGGCGGGTACGCCGAGCAGCGCGCCGAAGGTGTCGTTGGCGCTGACGACGAGCCCCTCCGGGTCGACGACGGCCATCGCGAGGGGGGCCGCCGTGAACACGGAGCGGTACGGCAGTGACTCGGCACGCGGAGGCGTGTCGATGTCACTGTGTGTGATGACCGCCCGGTCGGGGTTTCCCGCGGGCGTCGGCCCTTCGGACGTTCCGCTCACCGCATGCTCCCGCAGTGCACTCGATCTCTGTCCGTGCAGGAAATGGTCAGGAAAGTGTGCCGATCATAGAGGCTGACACCTGGCCCTTCCAGCTACTGGCCAGTGTCCGCGGCGCGGCCGACGCCGCGACAGATCGTTTCTGCCCGTCCCTGGACGGGTTCTTGAGTCCTTCGACCGGTTGTGACGTTCCGTGAGTGACCCGGGGTGTCGGACCCCGCGCGCCGACCGCCCGTCCCGGCCCGCGCTCCCGCTCACCCGGTCGGTGCAGGCCAACAGGACGTAGTACGACGAATCAGATGAATCTGGGTGCGGTGTCCCGTGTACCGCTCCTGGAGGTCCCTGTGCCGCGCCGGCTTCCCTTGAGGCGACTCGCGTCCGACGCCGTCCAGGTGCTCGCCCGCGCGGCCGCCCCGGTCCGGCTGCGCAAACCCGCCGCCGTGTTCACCACCATGTCGGCGCTCGCCGCCACCTCCCTGGTCACCGCGCCCTCCTCCGCCGAGCCGTTCTCACCCGGGCCCTGCGCCCTCGAACGCACCGACGCCCACCACTCCGAGGGCCTCGACACCTGGAACGCCGCCTACCCGCGCCCCACCCGCGCCCTGGACGCCGTCATGGTGTTCCTGTCGTTCCCCGACTCCCACCCCCTGACCAGCCCCGAGGAACTCGCCGCCGACCACTTCCCCCAGACCAGCCGCTTCTTCCGGCAGGCCTCCTACGGCCGCTTCACGCTCCGCCCGCACCCGCTGCGCCACTGGATCCCCATGCCGCTCCCCTCGACGGCGTACGCCATACGGCGCGACTGGCACGCCGAGCACCGCGCCGCCTACCTCCGCGACGCGCTCGCCGCGTCGGACCCGCACGTCGACTTCGCCCGCTACGACGTCGTGTACTTCGTCGCCGACCCGGACGCGCCCGGCGTCGACTCGGACGCGACGAAGGTGGTCAACCTCGACGCCCCGCTGCGCGCCGACGGCACGGACATCCGCCGCGTGGTCACGGTCTTCGAGAAGCACCCGCCGGACCGGCTGGTACTGGCCCACGAGACGGGGCACGTCTTCGACCTGCCCGACCTGTACCACCGGCCCGCGGACGGCAAGGGCGACTGGGACACCCACGTCGGCGACTGGGACCTGATGGGCAGCCAGTTCGGACTGGCACCGGACCTGTTCGGCTGGCACAAATGGAAGCTGGGCTGGCTCCGCCCGCGCCAGGTGGCGTGCGTACGGGGCTCGCGCACCACCCGGATCAGCCTGGAGCCGCTGGGCGCGGGCCCGGGGGCACCGGTGACGGGTGCCGCGGGCGCGCCGCTGTTCGGGCTCGGGCGGGGCACCAAGCTGGCGGTGGTGCGCACCGGCGCCGACAGCGTCCTCGCCCTGGAGGCGCGCGGGCCGGTCGGCAACGACGCGGGCGCCTGCCGCTCGGGCGTGCTCGTCTACCGGGTGCGGGGCGGGACCCAGTCCGGCGGCGGTCCCGTGGAGGTGCTCGACGCGCACCCGGGGACGGAGGCCTGCGGGGAGAACTCGGTGTACCCGCCCCTCGCGGACGCCCCGGTCGGCCTGGGCGAGAGTTTCACGGTGCCGGAGGAGGGTGTACGCGTGGAGGTGACGAGCCGGAGGGCGTCGGGGGAGTACGAGGTCAAGATCACGGCGGTCGGGACCTGAACGTCGAGATCACGGCGCTTGGGCCTGGGGGCACGGGTGCGTACCGGTCCCATAGACGCGATCAGCCCCTCGCTGCTGCGAGGGGCCGATCACCGTCTGTGCGCCGCCAGGGACTCGAACCCCGGACCCGCTGATTAAGAGTCAGCTGCTCTAACCAACTGAGCTAGCGGCGCCTGCTGACGTCGTAGACCCTAGCACCCTGCTCGGCGGGAGGAAAAATCGATATCCGCACGGCCGCGCGGGCCGCCCGCACCGCGGCCCACAGCACGATTTCGGGGCCCGGAAGCCAGGGGTGCCGGGTGTCCGGCGCGACGAGCCAGCGGGAGCCGGAGGGGTCGGGACGGTCGGCCGCGGACAGGGCCGGCAGGGTCACCGCGTCGCCCGGGCCGTGGCACAGCAGCGGCGGAATGGCGCCCGCCCGGCCGTCCTCCCGGCCGCGGTCGCCCCACTCCTCCCAGTGCAGCAGCGACGGCAGCCGCTGCGCCGTGCCCGGCGCGGCGAAGAGCAGTGTCCGGCCCCGGTACTCGGCCACGGGGCCCGATCCCGGCCCCTCCTCCCACAGCCGGTCCAGTATCCGCCGCCCGAACATCGCCGTGACGCTGACCACGTCGAAGGCCGAACCGCACGGCAGCACCAGGGGTGCCTCCGGCCGTTCCCGCCAGTGCGCGGGCGTGCCGCGCGGATACGTTCCTGCCGAGGCGAGCCAGGCGGCGCCCTCGGCGGTGACACCCGAGATGCCGGACTCCTCGTTCCGTTCGCTGCCCATGAGACCAGGTGTACCGGCTGTAAGCGTCTCGTTGCCGTGAGTTACGGGAAACCGGGGCGCGATCGGGTGAGAAGGAGTATCTTCCGCCCGGTACACGGCATATGCCCTGGGCGGATGCGTCGGGCGGGGCGGGGTGCGTCATGTGGGGCGGGTGCGCGCGGCCGGGGCGCCGGGAGCCGTCGGCCGGGGCCTGTCCGTCCGGGGCCCGGGCGCCATGCCGGGGTCCTGCCGTCCGGCCGCGGCGGCTGCCCGGGGCGGGGCGCATCAGACCGGGTCGGCGTGGCCTGGGCCCTCCGTGCCGTGCATCAGGTCGCGGCCGAACTCCACCATCTTCTTGGCGTAGTCCTCGGTCCACTCGGCCCGCTCGGCGATGTCCGCGTGCGTCAGCCGGTCGAACCGGCGCGGGTCGGCCAACTGGGCCGCCGCCATCGCCTGAAACTCCACGGCCCGGTCCGCCGCCGCGCGGAACGCCAGCGTCAGCTCCGTCGCGCGGGACAGCAGCGCCCGGGGGTCGTCGATCGACTCCAGGTCGAAGAAGTGCTCGGGGTCGGAGGCGGCCTCCGCGGGCTCGAAGAGCAGGGGCGCGGGGCGTAGCCGCGGTTCGTTCCGACGCGGCGCGGGCTCCGCCATGTCTTCTCCTCCTCGTACGTCGATGACCCTCCGGGAAGCGGGCCACCGTCCATTGTCCCGCGCCCACGCAAGAGGGCCGCGGGCCGCCTGGGACCGGCGGTCGCCTCAGATCTGCCCGTGCCCGCGGATCTCACGCGCGCACGGGGGAGGCGCGTGGTGCGCGACACCCGGCGTCCACGGCGCCGCACGACACCTCGGGGCGGTGCGGGGTGCGGCGTCCGCCGAGGGGGCGACGGTGGGCGGGGTAGGGCGTCCGGCGAGGTGGGCCAGGAGGACGCGGTCGCCCCTCCGCCGCGGCGGCCGGGCTCACGGCCGGGCCGCCCGGGGCGGCGTGCCGGGCTCCGTGCGGCGGGGGCGGCCGGGTATTCGCTGTGGCTCTGCGCTGTGGCGGTTCACGGTTGGTGGGGTACGCGGTGTTCGGCGAGGTGGGCGAGGACGGCGTGGTTGGCCTCCCAGCCGTCCGGGAACTTCACGAGCGTGCCGAGCTGGACGGGTTCCGTCGACGGGTAGTCGTCGAGGAGGGCGTCGACGCCCGCGCGGCAGACCACGATGCACGCGTGCCGGTGGCGGGAGGCCAGCACGCACAGGCGGCCCGTCTCCAGGTGGAACGCCGTCGCGTCGGGGCGGCCGGACAGCGGGTGCAGGACCACCGTCACGTCGTACTCCCGTCCCTGGAGCCGGTTCGCCGTGTCGACGGTGACGTCCGCCACGCCCAGGTCGGCCAGTGCCGCCCGGACCGCGGCGGCCTGGTCGCGGTGCGCCGTGCCGACCGCGATCCGGCCGGCGGTGAGCGGCACCGGCTCCGGGGCGCGCTCCGAGGTGGCCGCGCCGCCCCGGTCCAGCAGGCGCCGTACGACCGTGGCCACCGCGCGGACCGCCTCCGGGTCCGTGCGCGGCGTGTGGCGGGCGGGCAGCTCCAGCAGGCCCCAGCCCGACCCGGCCGCCTCGTCGATCACCCGGTCGGGGCCCGAACCGTCCGAGGGGACCGCGAAGGCGAGCCGCCGGTCGTCGTGGCCGGTGCCGCTGCGGAACGGCGTGTACGGGTAGAACGCGTCCGACACGAGCGGCGCCGCCGTCGCGGGCAGCCGCCACGACACCGGCAGGCGGTGCTGCGGCAGGTCCGGGTTGTGGGACAGCAGCGTCGTCACGGCGGACGCCGACGGGTCGTACGACAGGCCCGCCCACTGCTCCGCGCCCACGACGGAGAACGGGTCGAGCTGCCCCGGGTCGCCCACGAACAGCGCCCGCTCGAACAGCCCGGCCACCGCCAGCAGCGCGTCGGAGCGCATCTGGTACGCCTCGTCCACGATCGCGTGCCGCCACGGCTCGTCCGTCCGCACGTGCGCCCACTTGGCGGCCGTCGACAGCACCACCGGCAGCCCGGCCAGGTCGGCGGCCTTCGCCGAGGTGCGGACGGACGGCAGGTCCTCCAGCGCCTTGTCGTACGCGTCGGCGTCGCTGCTGTGCAGGCGGCCCACCGGCAGGTCGGGGCTCTTCTCCGCCAGGCGCAGCACGAGGTCGTCGACCTGCGCGTTGGTCTGCGCGACCACCATCAGCGGACGCCCGGCCTCCGCGAGCTCCAGCGCCGCCCGCACCACGAGCGTCGACTTTCCGGCGCCCGGCGGGGAGTCGACCACGACGCCGCGCCGCGTGCCGTGCAGGGTGTCGCGCAGGATCGCGTCCGTGGCGCGTGTCGCGGCGGCACCGGGGTCGAAGGCGGCCTCGGTCGTCACAGCACGTCCTCCTCGGTCACCGGGTCGGCGGCCTCGGGCGCGGCCCCGCCGGGCGGCCCGCCGTGCGTCCACGGCGTCTCCTCCGCGTCGGGCAGCTTCGCGCCGCCCCGCTGCTCGTGCTCGAACAGCGTGAAGCACACTTGGTCGCCCTTCTGCGGCACCGAACCGGCCTCCGGCTGTCTGCCCCGGCCCATCCTGTCCACGATCCGCAGCAGGACCAGGAGCGACCCGCCGTCCCCGTCGTCCGCGTCCTCCTCGCAGCCGACGAACTCGGCCGCCTGCGGCTTTCCGCCCAGCGAGCGGAACACCCTCGCGCGCTCCGCGAGATGCGGCCGGTCGTCGGTGCGGACCGTGACCAGCGGGCGCGGACTGGGCCGCTTGCTCTCGCTGTACGCCATCACGACGTCCGTGACCTCGCCCGCGAACGCCTCGCCCGCCAGCCGGCGCCCCGCCATCACCAGCGGATCGTCCAGCGCCTCCTGCGCGTCCAGGCGGGCCTGTTCGCGCTCGCGCGTGGCCAGCTTGTTCGCCGCCGTCACCGCGTCGTCGCGGCGCGGCTGCGGGGGCTCGCCGGCCAGGACGCGGTCGCGGTGGCCCGTGAACGACCACCGGTCGCGCGTCCAGCGCTCCTCGACGTGCGCGCCCTCGGGCAGCTCCCGCAGCAGGTCGAGGCCGCGCCACACCGCGTCCCAGGTGGGCCGCGTGACGCTCTCGACCAGCGCGCGGATCTCCCGCTCCGCCGCGGTGACCTGCCCGAGCCGGTCGTCGGCCGCCGGGCCGTCCTCGGCGGCGTCCAGCGCCTTGCGGGCCCGGTCGTAGCGCTCGATCGCCGGGGCGAGCAGCTTGTTGTCGAACGCCGGGTCCGTCGCCGGGCCGGCCGGCGGGCACGCCAGTTGCCCCCGCGCGTCCCGCTCCAGTTCGGCCCGCAGCGCCGCCTCGGCGCCCGTGACGCCCCCGGACGGGTCGATCCAGGCCAGCAGCGCGCCCAGGTGCTGGTCCTCCAGCGCGGACTGCCCGGTCGCCCAGTGCCGCCCCAGGACGTCCGTCATGGCCAGCAGCAGCGACGAGCCCGGCACCCGGGCCCGCTCCCCGAAGTGCGTCAGCCAGCGGCCCAGCAGCGGTACCCGCGGCGGCGCCGGATGGGGCGCTTCCGGTTCCTCCTCGGCCGTGCGGCGGAACCGCGTGGAGCGGCCCAGCAGCCGTACGAGGTCGATGCCGGGGCGGCTCGGCACGATGAGCTGCGGGGCGTCCTCGCACAGCTCGACCTCGACCTTGACCCGCCTGCCGGTCTCCGGGTCGGTCCCGGTGCGCTCGGCGGCCTCCACGGCGTCGGCGTACGCGTCGACGTAGGGCAGGACGAGGTCGGCGAGGTCGGCGAGGAACGCGAACCTCAGGTCCCGGTCGCGCGGCTGCGGCACCACCAGCAGGCGCGGCGCGTCCCGGTCGGTGCCCACCAGCGCGCCCAGCGGGGCACCGGCCTCACCGGCGGTGGTCAGCGGCACGAACACCAGCGGGCGGTCGGCCAGGTGCCGGTGCCGGACGGTGGCGGCGGGCCGGGCGCGCCCCGAGCCGACGGCCTCCAGGCGGGCCAGGGCGGCGATCAGCGACACGCGCGGGCCTCCCCGTCCGCCCGGGCGGCGGCGGTGGCGCCGAGGGCCTCGGCGCGCAGCCGGGCCGCCCGCCGCAGCGCCGCCACCGCGGGGTCGGCCGGGTCCCCGGCCTCGCCGCGGGCCGCCGCGAGCACCTCCTCCACGCCGCTCAGGCCACCCAGTTCGGCCCGCACGGGGCGCCCCAGCGACGTGACCGCGCCGTCCTGCCGGGACCGGGCACGGCAGTGGAAGGCCAGCTCGCAGGTGGACAGGCACTCGGGCGCGTACGCCGCGGGGACCGACTCGACGGCTTCGGCGAGCCGGTCGGCGGGCAGCTCCGGTGAGAAGCACGTGCCCTCGGGCAGGGTGCGGGCGATGTCCTCGACGCGGGTGAGCCGGGCGAGCTGGCGGCGGGTCACCGCGCGCTGCCTGCGCACGTCCACCGCGGACGCCGCGGGCAGGTTGGAGAAGTCCTTCGGGCAGATCAGCAGGACGCGGTGGCGCACCTCGGGCGCCGGGTCGAGCCGGGCGGCGACCTCCTCCAGCGCCAGCACGTACACCGCGGCCTGCCGGGCCGCCGCGCCCACCTTCGCCGGGTCCGCCGAGCCGTCCAGCAGGGGGAACGACTTGATCTCCACGACCGTCCAGCCGCCGTCCGGATGCACCACCACCGCGTCCGGCTCGAGGAAGGCGGGGGAGCCGGCCACCTCCAGCGCGAGCATCGGATGGTCGAGAAGCGTCCAGGTGCCGGGGGCGCCGGGCGTGCCGGTGCCGGTGGCCGTACCCGTGGCCTCGCGCAGGGCCAGCGCCGTACGCGCCGTGCGGCCCTCGTTGCCCGCGGCCGAGAGGTCGGGCACGTGGGCGCCGACGGGTGGTTCGGCCGCCGGGTCCAGCCGCTCGTGCACCAGCCGCAGCAGTTCCCTGCCGCCGTCGGCCTTGACCCTCGCCTCGAAGGCGTTGCCCCGGACGAGGGCGAACTGCGACTGCCCGAATGCCGACGGCGCGCCCAGCGCGCCCGCGAGGGCCGTCTTGTCCACGCCGGCGCCGTCGAGGATCGCGCGGCGTCTGCAGCCCGGGTTGGCGGCGAGGGCGGCCAGGGCGCGCGCGTCCAGCGCCTTGGCCGGGACGTCCGGACCGCGCAGCTCAGCGAGCCGGTGCCGCAGCCCCGTCGTCCGCGTCCTGGGGCGAGGCACCGGGTGGGGTTCCGGTCCCGGACCCGGCCGGGAACTCGCGCTGCCGTGGAATTCGCTCACCCGGGGAAGTCTGGCATCCGGCACTGACATTCGGTGAACCCACGGGCAAAGAGCCCGCCGGGGCCGGTGCAGGTGCCGGGGCGCCGACGGCCGGTGACGTGCCGTCCCCGGCGGCCGACGCGACCACTGCGCGGCCCGGCAGCAGCCGCGCCCGCAGCCGGTCCGCGGCGCGCGTCACGAACGGCGCCAGCAGCAGACCGGCGCCCATCACGGCGGCGCCCGCGACCGCGTCGAGGAAGTAGTGGTTGGCGGTGCCCATCACCACGATCGTGGTCAGCAGCGGATAGGCGACGGCGAACGCCCTCACCGCGGGTGTGCGCCCGTGACGCCAGAGGATCACGCCGCACCACAGCGACCAGCCCACGTGCAGGCTCGGCATCGCCGCGTACTGGTTCGTCATGCCGCCCATGCCGCGTGGCGCGCTCGCCTCGCCGCCCCACCAGCCGTACGAGCTGTACTGGGCCATCGTGTCGACGAAACCGTGCCCCGCGGACAGCAGCCGGGGCGGGCAGGTCGGCAGCGTCGTGAAGCCGATCAGGCCGATGAACGTCGACGTCATCAGCCAGGTGCGCGCGGCCCGGTAGTGCGCCCGGTGGGACCGGAACAGCCACACCAGCAGCACGGGCGTGACCACGTAGTGCAGCGACGCGTACCAGAAGTCGGCCGGGACGCCCAGCCACGGCTCGCGCGTGAACAGCCGGTTGAGCGGGTGCTCGGCGTTCAGGAAGAGCGCCTTCTCGACGCGCAGGATGGCCAGGCCGTGGTCGACGGCCGTGCTCACGTCGCCCCGCGCGAGCAGCCGGCCCGCCGTGTAGCAGGCGTACACCAGGAGGATCAGCGGAAGCTCGGACCACCAGCGCAGCCGGGTCGCCGGGACGGCCTCGCTGCCCGGTGTCTCGGTGTGCGGCATCCGATCGCCCTCCCCCTTCGTGTGTACATGACGCCCCCGCGGCGGTCGTGCCACTCTACGTCGTCGCACGGACGTTCTCGCCGGACGTTCTCCGGTGCTGATAGACGCAGTGATCGCCCGCCGGGTTGCCAGGGAAACGGGTGAGCGATGATGGAGGGGTAGCGCCGAAGTCACCCGAAAGGCCCCCCATGGCACCGCGCATCCTGCTGGCCAGGCACGGACAGACGCAGTGGTCGCTGTCCGGCAAACACACAGGCAGGACGGATGTGCCGCTGCTCGACGAGGGCCGCGGCGGCGCGAAACTGCTCGGCGAGCGCCTGCGCCGGGGACCGCTTCGCGGACTGCCCGGCGCCGAGGTGCGCACCAGCCCGCTGGCCCGCGCGCGGGAGACGTGCGACCTCGCCGGTTTCGGCGACCGCGCCGAGACGTGGGACACACTCATGGAGTGGGACTACGGCGCCTACGAGGGCATGACACCCGCCGAGATCCAGGCCGTGCGGCCCGGCTGGTTCATCTGGCGCGACGGCGTCCCCGGGGGAGAGACGCTCGCCGGGGTGACGGCCCGCGCGGACGAGGTCGTCGGCTGGGCCCGCTCCGCCGACCGCGACGCGCTGGTCTTCGCGCACGGCCACATCCTGCGCGCGATCGGTGCCCGCTGGCTCGGCCTGCCGATCGGCTTCGCGGCCCGCATCCGCCTCAGCCCGACGTCCCTGTCCGTCCTGGGCTGGGCGTACGGCGAACCGGCCATCGAGACGTGGAACGACGTGGGCCACCTCCCGTAGCCGCGCCCCGGTCCGGCCCGGCGGCGGCACGGGCGCGCGTGCCGGGAGGCCGCGCGCGACGGCATCAGATGTCCGGCTCCGGCCGGCGCCGGCGGGCCGGGAACCCACACGCGCGGGACGGCAAGGAGCCGGACCGGGTCGGCACCGGGCACGGCCGGGAACCCACGCGCGCGTGGGACGGAGACGGGAAGTCCCGCCCGGCGCGGACCACGGGCGAACGGGGCGCCGGGGGCGCGGGGCGCGGGTCAGGCGGGCCGGGGCAGCTCGGAGTGCCGCTCCAGGAACGCCGAGACCCCGTACGCCCGCCGGTGGGGCAGCAGCACCCGGGCCGTCCCGGCCAGCATCGACTGCACACGGGAGGACTGCACCTCGCCCAGCAGGTCCAGCACGCCCATCCCCGCGACCGCGGCCTCGCCTGGCTGCCCGCCCCGCGCGAGATCGTCCGCCAGCTCCGCCGTGTACAGCGCGATGTTCCGCGTGAAGTGCGGGTCCTGCAGACCGGCCGCGCGCCGGGCGTGCCGCGCGGCACGCGGCCAGTCGCCCAGCGTGGACCAGCACTGCGCCTCCAGGCCCTCCAGCTCGGCCGCCCCGTAGAAGCTCATCCACTCGGGGTCGGCGTCCGAGGGGCCGCGCTCGAAGAGGACCTTGGCCCGGGTCAGGGCCTGCTCGCAGGCCACACGGTCGGCGAGCCCGGCCCAGCCGCCCGCCTCTCGCAGCGCGACCAGCGACAACAGCCGGGCCGAGCCGAGCGGCCGCGCCGCCCGGATCGCCGCCTGGGCCGCGCGGACCGCCTCGCGGGGCCGCCCGGCGTCCCGCGCGAGGAACGCCGTGTTGCAGAAGGCGTGCGCCTCCAGCGCGTCGTCACCGTTCGCCCGGGCGGTCGCGAGGGCCTCCCCGTAGTGCGAACGGGCGTCCTCGAAGCGCCCCGAGTCGTGGGCCAGC
>DASTDN010000094.1:0-9448 GCA_035710365.1 Streptomyces sp.
TGGTCGTCGGGTGTTGGGGGTGGTGCGGGGTTCGGCGGTGAATCAGGACGGTGCGTCGAATGGGTTGACGGCGCCGAGTGGTCCGTCGCAGCAGCGGGTGATTCGTCAGGCGTTGGCGGATGCGGGGCTGGGTGTGGTGGATGTGGATGTGGTGGAGGCGCACGGGACGGGGACGCGTCTGGGTGATCCGATCGAGGCGCAGGCGCTGCTGGCGACGTATGGGCGGCGGAACGGGGTCGGGGCGCCGTTGTGGTTGGGGTCGTTGAAGTCGAATGTGGGTCATACGCAGGCGGCTGCGGGTGTGGCCGGTGTGATCAAGATGGTGATGGCGATGCGGCACGGGGTGGTGCCGAGGACGCTGCATGTGGGTGTGCCGTCGGTGGAGGTGGACTGGTCGGCGGGGGCGGTGGAGCTGTTGTCGGATGCGGTGCCGTGGCCGGAGGTGGGGCGTGCGCGTCGGGCTGCGGTGTCGTCGTTCGGTGTGAGTGGGACGAACGCGCATGTGGTGCTGGAGCAGAGTCCGGTGGTGGGGGGTGCCGGGTCGGGGGTTCCGTTGGCGGTAACGCCGGTGGTGGTGTCGGGGCGTTCTGCGGGTGTGGTGCGGGAGTTGGCGGGCCGGCTGGGGGGTGCGGTTGCGGCTGGTGGCCGGCTGGTGGATGTGGGGTTGTCGTCCGTCGTTTCGCGGTCGGTGTTCGAGCACCGGGCTGTGGTGCTTGCTGGTGACTCCGAAGAGCTGAGTGCCGGTCTGGGTGCGCGGGGTGGTGGTGATCCGTCGTCTCTTGTGGTGTCCGGTGGTGGGGCGCTGGTGGAGGGTGGGCGGTCGGTGTTTGTGTTCCCTGGTCAGGGGACGCAGTGGGTGGGGAGGGCGGTCCGGTTGGGGGCTGAGTCGCCGGTGTTTGCGGAGTCGATGGCGCGGTGTGAGGTGGCGTTCGCGGAGCTGGTGGACTGGCGTTTGTCGGAGGTTCTGGGGGATGGGGCTGCGCTGGGGCGGGTGGATGTTGTTCAGCCGGTGTCGTTTGCGGTGATGGTGTCGCTGGCCGAGCTGTGGCGGTCGGTGGGTGTGGTGCCGGATGCGGTGGTGGGTCATTCGCAGGGGGAGATCGCTGCCGCGGTGGTGGCGGGTGCTCTGTCGTTGGAGGACGGGGCGCGTGTGGTCGCGCTGCGTGCCGGGCTGATCGGTCGTGAGCTGGCGGGTCGGGGTGGAATGGCGTCGGTTGCTTTGCCGGTGGGCGAGGTGGTGGCGCGGCTGGAGGTGTGGGCGGGGCGTTTGGGTGTGGCGGTGGTGAATGGTCCTTTGTCGACGGTGGTTGCGGGGGATGCTGAGGCGGTTGCCGCGTTCGTGTCCGCATGCGAGGCGGATGGTGTGCGGGTGCGTCTCCTCCCTGTGGATTACGCCTCGCACTCGGCCCATGTGGAGTCCATTGAGGCGGAGCTGGAGTCTCTGCTTGCCGGTGTCCGTCCTGGGGCGGGGTCGGTGCCGTTCTACTCGACGGTGGATGCATGCCTGGTCGATACGGCCAGGCTGGACGGTTCGTACTGGTTCCGTAATCTGCGGCAGCCGGTGCGGTTTCAGGAGACGGCCGAGCGTCTTCTGGCGGATGGTTTCTCGGTGTTCGTGGAGTGCAGTGCGCATCCGGTGCTGACCGCGGCCGTTCAGGAGACGGCGGAGGCCACTGAACGTCAGGTCTGTGCGGTGGGTTCGCTGCGGCGTGACGAGGGTGGCATGCGCCGTTTCCTGACCTCGGCCGCGGAGGCCTTCGTGCAGGGTGTGGATGTTGCCTGGCCCGCTGTTTTCGAGGGGACGGGTGCTTGTCTCACCGACCTGCCCACCTACCCCTTCCAGCGGCAGCGTTACTGGCTCGACGCGGGTCCTTCCCCGGCCGGGAGCAAGCCCGTCGCGGCGTCAGAATCCGATAACTGGCGCTACCGCGTGGCGTGGAAGAGCCTGTCGTTGCCGGACTCGGTACGGCTCGGCGGCCGGTGGCTGCTGGTCGTGCCCGAGCAGCTCGACGTGGACGGGACACGGTTCGCACAGAGCATGGAAGAGGCACTCGCCGCACAAGGCGCCAGGGTGCACCGCATCGCCGTGGACGTGACGGCGACGGACGTCGCGGAACTGTCGGCGCGGCTCGCCGCCGCTCCCGC
Organism: Streptomyces sp.; assembly: GCA_035710365.1. GTDB lineage: Bacteria > Actinomycetota > Actinomycetes > Streptomycetales > Streptomycetaceae > Streptomyces. The sequence continues at coordinate 2,146 of DASTDN010000094.1, forward strand.
CGAAGCGCCGGAACCGGAATCCGGCGAGGGGCGTCAGTCGCTCATCGGCATCCTGTCCCTCCTCGGGACCGACGAGCGGCCGCACCCGGATCACCCGGGCGTCGACCGCGCCGCGGCGGGCACGATGCTGCTGGCCCAGGCGTGCGCGATCCTGCCCCCGAGCCCGAGCCCGAGCCCGAGCCCGAGCCCGAGCCCGAGCCCGAGCCCGAGCCCCACGCCGGAACCCATCCCGGCACCGCAACCGGAACCGAAGCTGTGGGTCGTGACCCGTGGGGCGGTGGCCGTGTCCCCCGGCGAGCGCCCCTCGACGAGCGGCGCCCAGGTCTGGGGCCTGGGCCGTTGCGCGGCACTCGAACTCCCCACTCGGTGGGGAGGGATGATCGACCTGGCGGCAGAAGCACTCGACAGGGAGCGGCAGGCACACCGCCTCGTCCGGGTGCTGTCGGAAGTCTGCGCCGAGGACCAGGTGGCGCTGCGCGCTTCGGGCGCGTACGGCCGTCGGCTGCTCCCTGCCCCCGGCCGCTCCGGCCACGGGAAAGGCGGCGGCTACCGGCCCCGCGGCACCGTCCTGGTGACCGGAGGAACCGGCTCCCTCGGAGGGCATCTGGCGCGCTGGCTGGCCCGCGGCGGTGCCGAGCACATCGTCCTGGCCGGGCGGCGCGGCGCGGACGCGCCCGGAGCCGCGGACCTCATGGCGGAGATCAAGGAACTGGGCGCGGAAGTGACCGTCACGGCCTGCGACGTCGCCGACGGGGACGCGGTACGGGCGTTGCTGAACGCCCTGCCGGGTGATCGACCGCTGTCGGCGGTGTTCCACGCCGCCGGTGTCCCGCACTCGGCGCCCCTGGCCGACACGGACGCGGCCGGGCTCGCCGCCGTACTCTCCGGCAAGGTCGCCGGAGCGCACCACCTGCACGAACTCACCCGGGGGATGGAACTGGACGCGTTCGTGCTGTACGCGTCGGGCGCGGGTGTCTGGGGCAGCGGCGGGCAGAGCGCGTACGGAGCGGCCAACGCCGCGCTCGACGCCCTGGCCGAGCGCCGCCGCGCGGACGGGCTGGCCGCCACCTCGGTCTCCTGGGGCCTGTGGGACGGCGGTGGCATGGCGGGCGAACAGGGCGAGGAGTACCTCACCGCCCTCGGCCTGCGCCCCATGGCCCCCGAGTCGGCCGTCGCCGCACTGGGCGAGGCCCTGGACCGCGCGGACACCTGCGTGAGCGTGGCGGACGTCGACTGGTCCCGGTTCGCCCGGATCTTCACCGCCGCCCGGCCCAGCCCGCTGATCGGGGAACTCCCCGGGGCCCGTCCCGCACCGGACGGGTCGGCGTACGACCCGAGGGACGCCCCGCCGGGAACGGCAGGGCCCGGCAACGCGGCCGAACAGGGCCTGACCGCACGGCTCGCGCGGGCCACGGGCGACGAACGGCGCGAGATCCTCCTCGATGTCGTACGCCGGCACGCCGCAGCCGTACTCGGACACCCCGGACCGCAGCACATCGAGTCCGACGCGGGGTTCCGCACCCTCGGCTTCGGCTCGGTCACCGCCGTGGAACTGGCGACCAAACTCGGCAGGGCCGTGGGCGTGAAGCTCCCCGCCACCTTCGCCTTCGACCACCCCAACGCGCGTGCCGCGGCAGCCCGCCTCGACGTCCTGCTGCCGGCGCCGGACAGCACGCTCGCGCGGGAGGCGGAGATCCGGCGGGCCCTGCAGAACGTGCCGCTGGCACGGCTGCGGGAAGCGGGCCTCCTCGACGGCCTCCTCGAACTCGCCGGACTGGAACCGGAATCCGCCGACCGGAACGACGCATCCGCCCACTGGCCCACCAGCGTATCCACCGGAGCATTCACCGTCCCGTCCGGCGGTTCTTCCGGCGACGCGTCCACCCACGCATCCACCGGCGCGGCGAGCCGTTCCGCGGCCGTCCCGCCCGCGGAGCCCGCCCTGGCGGAAGTCGACGCCCTCGACGCCGAAGCCCTGGTGAACCTCGTCCTCAACCGGCCCGAATCCTGACGGACGAGACCACACCGCACACGCCCCCGCCACCGGCCGCTACGGCCCGGACGGGCACCGGACCGTCAGCCGGACCGGAACAGATCCCGACCGCGGCGCCGACGGACCGGAACAGATCCCGACCGCAACGCCACCGGACCGCCGACGGACCGGAACAGATCCCGACCGCGACGCAACCAGAACCCGACCCGACCCGACCTGCTTGGGCCACGGCCCGGACCTCAGTGAGGAGATCATTCATGGCCCTGCCCCAGGAGAAGGTGCTGGAGGCGCTGCGCACCTCCGTCAAGGACGCCGAGCGGCTGCGCCGGCAGAACCGCGAACTCCTCGCGGCCCGTCACGAACCCGTCGCCGTCGTGGGCATGGCCTGCCGCTTCCCCGGCGGGGTCCGCTCGCCCGAGGACCTCTGGGAACTCGTCGTGTCGGGGACGGACGCGGTGGGTCCCTTCCCCGAGGACCGCGGCTGGGACCTGGAGGCGCTCTACGACCCGGACCCGTCGGTGCGGGGCACGACCTACTGCCGCGAGGGCGGTTTCGTGCACGACGCGGGAGACTTCGACGCGGCGTTCTTCGGGATCGGGCCGCGCGAGGCCACCGTGATGGACCCGCAACAGCGCCTGCTGCTGGAGGCGTCCTGGGAGGCCCTGGAGCGGGCCCGGCTCGATCCGCGGGCACTGCGCGGTAGCCAGGGCGGGGTGTTCGTGGGCGCGGCCCACCAGGGCTACGTCCCCGGCGACGCCGCCGCGTCCGGACGTCTCCCGGAAGGCGCCGACGGCTACCTCCTCACCGGCAACGCCGACGCGGTCCTGTCCGGCCGGATCAGCTACTTCCTGGGCCTGGAAGGCCCGTCCATGACCGTGGAGACCGCCTGCTCCTCCTCGCTGGTGGCCCTGCACCTGGCGGTGCAGGCGCTGCGCCGCGAGGAGTGCGAGTTCGCCCTCGCGGGCGGGGTCGCCGTGCTCGCCAACCCGGGCGCGTACGTGGAGTTCGCCCGGCAGCGCGGCCTCGCCCCGGACGGGCGCTGCAAGGCGTTCGACGACGCCGCGGACGGCACGGGCTGGGCCGAGGGCGTCGGCGTCCTTGTGGTGGAGCGGCTGTCGGACGCGGTACGCCGGGGGCATCGCGTGCTGGCCGTCGTCCGGGGCACCGCCGTCAACCAGGACGGGGCCAGCAGCGGCCTGTCCGTACCCAACGGACCGGCCCAGCAGCGCGTCATCCGCCGCGCGCTGGCCGACGCACGCCTCCCGGCCGACGAGATCGACGCGGTGGAGGCGCACGGCACCGGCACCCGGCTCGGCGACCCCATCGAGGCCCAGGCCCTGCTGGACACGTACGGCGCGGCCCGCGGACCCGGACGGCCCCTCTGGCTCGGCTCGCTGAAGTCGAACTTCGGCCACGCCCAGGCAGCCGCCGGGGTGGGCGGCGTCATCAAGATGGTGATGGCGCTCCGGCACGGCGTCCTCCCGCCGACGCTCCACGTGACCCGCCCGACGCGGCACGTCGACTGGGACGGCGACGGCGACGGCGGCGGGCGGGTGCGGCTGCTGACCGAGGCGGTGCCGTGGCCGCGCACCGGCGCCCCCCGGCGGGCCGGAGTCTCCGCCTTCGGCGTGAGCGGCACCAACGGCCACGTCATCCTCGAAGAGGCGCCACCGCCCGCACAGCCCGAGCCCGAGTCCGGGCCCCACTCCCAGCCCAAGCCCGAGCCAGGGCCCCAGGCCGAGTCCGGGCCCGAGACCGGGCCCGAGCGGCCGGCCGCCCAGGCCCGGCCGTGCCTGGTCCCGTGGACGCTGTCCGGCCGTACGGAGCCGGCGCTGCGCGCGCAGGCCGCACGCCTGGCGGCCCACCTGGAACGGCACCCGGACCTCGACCCGCTCGACGTCGGCTTCTCCCTCGCCACCACCCGCACCCACTTCGAGCACCGGGCCGTGCTGCTCGCGGACACCTCCACGAGCGGCGGTCGCCGTGCCGACGTGCTCGGGGAGCTGAAGGCGCTCGCGGAGGACGAACACGGCCAGCCCGGCCGGGTGCCCCCGGTGCGGGACGTCGCGCACGGTGAAGGACGTACGGCCTTCCTGTTCTCCGGCGGGCACCGCGAACGGTGGCGGCCCGGCACGGCGCTGCGACTGTCCGCGCGGCACCCGGCCTTCGCCCGGGAGCTGGACACGGTCACCGCATGTCTGGACACGCATCTGGGCGGGCCCGGCGAGGCGGGCACGTACCGGACGTTGTCGGCGGCGGTGTCCGCGCCGCCCGGTTCGCCGGAGGCAGCCCTGCTCGGCGACGCGCGATTCGCCGAGGCCGCCCTGTTCGCCGTCGAGGTCGCGCTGTTCCGGCTCGTGGAGGGCTGGGGACTGCGCCCCGACGTGCTGCTGGGCCACTCCGTGGGCGAACTCGCCGCCGCGCACGTGGCCGGGGTGTTCGGGCTGGCGGACGCCTGCGCCCTGGTCGCCGCCCGCGTCCGGCTCGCGCGGGAATGGCCGGGCGGCGCGGCGCTCTCGGTCCGTGCCTCCGAACGCGACGTCCGGCAGTTGATCGCCGGACAGGGGGACCGCCTCACCGTGGCGGCCGTCGACGGGCCACGCTCCGTGCTCGTCGCGGGGGACGAGGAGGCGGTCTCGGCTCTCGCCGAGGAGCTGACCGAGTACGGCGTGCGCACCGGGCGCCTCGACACCGACCCGCCGTCCGACGGCTTCCCCTCCCCGCGCATCGCGTCCGCGTCGGCGGAGTTCCGCCGCGTCGCGGCGGCCGTGCAGTACCGCGAGCCGACGTTCGCCCTGATCAGCGGAGTGACGGGCCGCGTGGCCGAGCCGGGCGAACTCACCGGCGCCGCGTACTGGATCCGGCAGGCGGGGGCGACCGTACGGTTCCACGACGGGGTACGCGCCGCCCGAGCCCGAGGAGTCACCACCTTCGTGGAGCTAGGGCCGAACGGCACGCTGTGCGACCTCGCCCGGGAGACCCTCGCCGAGGAGCCGACCGGGAACACGCGGACGACCGGGAACACGCGGACGGCCGGGAGCACGCGGACGGCTGGGAACGAGCGGACGACCGGGGACGAGCGGGCGACCGCGATGGGGCGGACGGCCGGGGCAGCGCATACGTCCGGTCCCGCGCCGACCACTGGGCGCGAGGACGCCGACGTGCCGTCTCCTCGGGCGCCCCGCCCGGCCCTGGTCCCCGCGATGCGCCGGGACGGGGCCGAGGACAGCACCCTGCTGACGGCCCTGGCCACGGCCCACGCCCGCGGCGCGCACGTGGACTGGCCCCGCTTCTTCGCCGGCACCGGTGCCCGCCCCGCCTCCCTGCCCACGTACGCCTTCCAGCGCCGGCGCTTCTGGCTGGAGACGACGACCCCCCGGCCCGCGGGGAGGACAACCGGGCCTGCGAGTCCGGCGGCCGGCGCGGTGACGGCCGACGCGGTGACGCCCACCGCCCCCGTGACGACCGCCCCCGTGACGACCGCCCCCGTGACGACCGGCCCCGCGACTGCCGGAGCCGTGACGTCCGCCGCCTCCGCGACGGCAGCCGCACCCGGGGCCGTTCCCGGCCCGCCGGCCGCGCAGGACCTGCTTCTCCTGGTCCGGACGGAGGCGGCCACCGCACTCGGTCACGCCGAGCTGGAGGACGTACCGGCCGACACGCCGTTCGCCGACATCGGCTTCGACTCGCTCGCCGCCATCGAACTGGGCATCGCCCTGACCGGCGCCACCGGCCTGGAGGTGCAGCCCTCCCTCGTCCTCGAACACCCCACCCCCCGGGAACTGGCCGGCCACCTGTCGGCCGCCCTGAAGGCCGGGAGCGGGGACGTCCGCGACGCCGGGACCGGCGGCGCGGGCACACCGCCCGCCGGGGCGCGGGGGACGGCCGGCGAGAACGGGAGCAGCCTCGTGACGATGTACCGGCGGGCCGTGCGGCTGGGCCGGGCCGAGCCGTTCATCGCCACCCTCGCCGAACTCGCCGCCTTCCGGCCCGCCTTCCCCGCCGACCACGCGTTCGCGGACGGAGAGAGCCTCGCGCGGGCGACCGCCGCGTGGCAGCCGCCGCCGGTGCCCCTGGCCGACGACGCCGGGACCGGAGGCCCGGAGCTGATCTGCTGCGCGGGCACGGCGGTGGCGTCGGGCCCGGAGGAGTTCACCGCACTCGCCGGTGCCCTGGACGGCCGGCTGACGGTGTCCGCGCTGCGCCAGCCCGGCTTCGGCGCGGGCGAACTGCTGCCCGGCTCCCTCGACGTCCTGCTCGACGCGCAGGCGGACGCGGTGCTGCGGCACGCCGGGGACCGGCCCTACGTCCTCCTCGGCCACTCGGCGGGCGGTGCGCTCGCGCATGCGCTGGCCCGCCGGCTGGAGGAGCGCGGCACGGGCCACGGGCCCGCCGCGCTGATCCTCGTGGACGTCTATCTTCCCAGCTCACCGGGGGCGATGGGAGTCTGGCGCAACGACATGCTGGACTGGGTCATGAGGCGTTCCGTGGTGTCCGTCGACGACGCCCGGCTGACCGCGATGGGCGCCTACAACCAGATGCTCCTGGAGTGGAAGCCGACCCCCACGAAGGCACCCGTGCTGTTCCTGCGCGCGACCGAACCGGTCGCGCGGTGGACCGGGGAAGCGGAGAGCTGGCGGGCCCGCTGGGACGGCGGCGACCACACCGCCGCCGACGTGCCCGGCACCCACCTCACGCTGATGACCGAGTACGCCCGCCACGTCGCGACGACCGTCCACGACTGGCTCACCGCCCTGTGACCCGGCCCCGCCCGGTCCTGCCCGGCTCCCGGCCGTGTCCGACACGGATGACGGGTGCGGCCCCGTCCGGACGGACGGCCGGGCGGGCCCGACGCGGACCGGCGCGCGGCCCGACCCGCACGGACACGCCTTCCTCCGGACCGACGCGGCCTCATCCGCATCCCCGCCTCCGACCGGGACCGAGGCGGCCTCATCCGCGTCCGCACCCCCAGCCTGCGACCGAAACCGACGCGGCTTCATCCGCGTCCGCATCCCCACCTCCGCCCCCGGCCGGGACCGACGCGGCCTCATCCGGACCACCGGAACGGAGGCCCCCGCGCCCGGCCGCATCCCGACCCTCACCCCGGCCCGTACCTGAGCCCCTCCCCCCCCTCGATCTCCGCACCTCCCCTCGACCCCCTGGAGGATTCCGTGACGACAACGCAGTGGCCCCGCACCACCCCGTCCGTGCTCGGGCGCAGACTGCAGCGGACCCGCGTCGGCCAGTGGTTCGCGGGCCAGCAGGGCGACCCGTACGCGATGATCCTGCGCGCCCTGCGGGACGACCCCA
>DASTDN010000095.1:0-4496 GCA_035710365.1 Streptomyces sp.
CGGCTCCCCGGGCGAGGAGCCCCCTGGCCCCCCTGGCCCCCTCGAGGAAGGTGTCCGAGTGTCCCGCCGCAGAATCGGCTTCTGGTACCGCTTCGCCGCGGTCCTGTGCAAACCGCCGCTGGTGATTCTGATCAAGCGGGACTGGCGCGGAATGGAAAACATTCCGGCCCAGGGCGGATTCATCACGGTGGTGAATCACAATTCCCACATCGACCCCCTGGGCTACGCGCACTTCCAGTACAAGACCGGACGCGTTCCGCGTTTTCTGGCGAAGAGCGGCCTTTTCGGCAAGGGAATCGTGGGCGCCGCGATGCGCGGCACCGGACAGATCCCCGTCTACCGCGAGACCTCCGACGCCCTCAACGCCTTCAGGGCCGCCATCGACGCCGTGGAGCGCGGCGAGTGCGTCGCCTTCTACCCCGAGGGCACCCTCACCCGCGATCCGGACGGCTGGCCCATGACCGGCAAGACGGGCGCCGCGCGGGTCGCCCTGCAGACCAGGTGCCCGGTCGTCCCGGTCGCCCAGTGGGGCTGCAACGAACTCCTGCCGCCCTACGCCAAGAAGCCGCACCTCCTGCCCCGCAAGACCCACCGCGTCCTCGCGGGCCCGCCGGTGGACCTCTCCCGGTTCTACGGCCAGGAGATGACCGCGGAGCTGCTGAAGGAGGCCACCGAGACGATCATGGCCGCCATCACCCGGCTGCTGGAGGACATCCGCGGCGAGAAGGCCCCCGACACGCCCTACGATCCGCGCGAGGAGCGGATGGAGCAGCGGCGCAGGACGTCGGCGCGGCCACCGCGGCAGAGGGCAGGACAGGAAGAGGGGCTGGGTACGTGAGCAAGCCGGTCAGGGCCGCCGTCTTCGGCACCGGATCGTGGGGCACGGCGTTCGCGATGGTGCTCGCCGACGCGGGCTGCGACGTGGTGCTGTGGGGCCGCCGCCCCGAACTCGCCGAGGCGGTCAACTCCACCCGCACCAACCCGGACTACCTCCCGGGCGTCCGGCTCCCCGAGCGGGTCAGCGCCACCACGGACGCCGCCGAGGCCGCGCGCGACGCCGACTTCACCGTCCTCGCGGTCCCTTCGCAGACCCTGCGCGGCAACCTCGCCGCCTGGGCGCCGCTGCTCGCGCCCGACACGGTCCTCGTCTCGCTCATGAAGGGCGTCGAACTCGGCTCCGCGATGCGGATGAGCGAGGTCGTGGAGGAGGTGGCGAAGGCCGGCCCGGACCGCGTCGCCGTCGTCACCGGCCCCAACCTGGCCCGGGAGATCGCCGCGCGGATGCCCGCCGCCTCCGTGGTGGCCTGCGCCGACGAGGCCGTCGCGCAGCGCCTCCAGGCCGCCTGCCACACGCCGTACTTCAGGCCGTACACCAACACCGACGTGATCGGCTGCGAACTCGGCGGCGCCGTGAAGAACGTGATCGGCCTGGCCGTCGGCATCGCGGACGGCATGGGCCTCGGCGACAACGCCAAGGGCTCGCTCATCACCCGCGGCCTTGCCGAGACGACCCGCCTCGGGGTCGCCCTCGGCGCGGACCCGCTCACCTTCTCCGGACTGGCGGGCCTCGGCGACCTGGTGGCGACCTGCTCCTCGCCGCTGTCCCGCAACCACACCTTCGGCACCAACCTGGGCCGGGGCATGACGCTCCAGGAGACCATCGCGGTCACCCGGCAGACGGCCGAGGGCGTCAAGTCCTGCGAGTCGGTGCTGGACCTGGCCCGCCGGCACGGCGTCGACATGCCGCTGACCGAGACGGTCGTCGGCATCGTCCACGAGGGCAAGCCGCCGGCCGTCGCGCTGAAGGAACTGATGTCGCGCAGCGCGAAACCGGAACGGCGCTGAGCGCGAGCCCGCGGTCATGACGCCCGGCGGCGGCCCGCCGGGCACGCCACCGAGCGAGCCCGCCGGCGGGCCTCCGGGCGGCAGCGCACCGGCAGGCCGCCGCGCGCGGGCCCCGGTACGACGCTGAGCGACGGCGGGTGCGACGCTGAGCGACCGTCCGTGGGACGCGCCGCGCGGACGGCCCTGCGGGCGCTGACGCGGGGGATACCAGCGGGTACTCTCAACCCGATATGAGCACCCAGAACCTCCCCCAGAGTCCTGCTCAGCCGCCTCGCAAGCCGCGCGTGGCCGTCGTGTTCGGCGGACGCAGTTCCGAACACGGCATCTCCGTGGTCACCGCCGGGGCCGTCCTCGGCGCCATCGACCGGACGGCGTACGACGTCCTGCCGATCGGCATCACCCGGGACGGCCGCTGGGCGCTCACCGCCGACGAACCCGAGCGCATGGCGATCACCGACCGCCGGACGCCCAGCGTCGACGAGCTCGCCGAGTCCGGCGAGGGCGCCGTGGTGCTCCCCGTCGACCCCGCCAGCCGCGAGGTCGTCTACAGCGAGCCGGGCTCGGTGCCCAAGGTGCTCGGCGACGTCGACGTCGTCTTCCCCGTGCTGCACGGGCCGTACGGCGAGGACGGCACCCTCCAGGGCCTGCTGGAACTGTCCGGGGTGCCCTACGTCGGTTCGGGGGTGCTGTCCTCGGCCGTCGGCCAGGACAAGGAGTACATGAAGCGGATCTTCACCTCCTTCGGGCTGAAGGTGGGCCCGTACGTGGTGATCCGGCCGCGCGAGTGGGAGCGGGACGAGGCGGCCGTGCGCAGGCGGATCGTGGACTTCGCGGGCGAGCACGGCTGGCCGGTGTTCGTGAAGCCCGCGCGCGCGGGTTCCTCGATCGGCATCACCAAGGTGGAGGACCTCTCCGGCCTCGACGAGGCGATCGCCGAGGCGCGGCGGCACGACCCGAAGATCCTCGTCGAGGCGGCGCTGCGCGGCCGGGAGATCGAGTGCGGGGTGCTGGAGTTCGAGGACGGGCCGCGGGCCTCCCTGCCGGCCGAGATCCCGCCGCCGGACGCGCAGGCGTACTACGACTTCGAGGCCAAGTACATCGACTCCACGCCCGGTCTCGTACCGGCCCCGCTCACCGACGAGGAGACCGCCGAGGTGCGGCGCCTTGCGGTGGAGGCGTTCGACGCGGCGTCCTGCGAGGGACTGGTCCGGGCGGACTTCTTCCTCACGGAGGACGGCGAGTTCGTCATCAACGAGATCAACACGATGCCCGGCTTCACGCCGATCTCGATGTACCCGCAGATGTGGCAGGCGACCGGCGTCGGCTATCCCGAGCTGGTGGACCTGCTGGTGCGGGCGGCGCTGCGGCGGCCCACCGGCCTGCGCTGAAACGCCTCCCGGGGGAGGGCCGTCCGGCAGCCCGGCGCAGTATGATCGCCGGGCTTCCCCGGGCCGGGAACCACCGCCGACGCCCAGTGGTCCGCTGAGGAGCGGCCCTGCCGGCCGTCGGGCGGGGGCGGCGGCCCGGTGTGCCGGTGACGAAAAGGGGTGCACCGGCCCAGGGCGGACGGGGGGTTACAGATGGACGACGGGGCACGTCAGCGTGCGGGTGATGCCTTCCACTTGCTGGACCTTGGCGACCACCAGGCGGCCGAGGTCGTCGACGGTGTCGGCCCGCGCGCGCACGATCACGTCGTAGGGACCTGTCACGTCCTCGGCCTGGACGACTCCGGGGATCTCGGCGACCGTCTGGGCGACGATCGACGCCTTGCCGACTTCGGTCTGGATCAGGATGTACGCCTGTACCACGGGACCTCCTGGACGGCTGCGGGGATCATGGGGGAAAAGGAACGCCACGGTATCGCGTCGCCGCTCACCACGGGGAGACCCGTGGGGACCGGCGTGGCCGGGCCGTGGCACCGGCACGGAGCGGGACGACGGCCGTGAGGGCCGCGGCGACGACACGGACGACACCGGCAGCACGGACGGCCCGCGGCCGGCAACGGGCAGGGGCGGAAGGGGAGAAAGGGCAATGAAGGGCACTGTTGGTGAGCTCGGGGAGTTCGGGCTCATCAGGGAGCTCACCTCCCGTCTCACCACGACCCCGGCGGTCCGGGTCGGCCCCGGCGACGACGCCGCGGTGGTGGCCGCCCCCGACCGCAGGGTCGTGGCCAGCACGGACATCCTGCTGGAGGGCCGGCACTTCCGCCGCGACTGGTCCACCGCCTACGACGTCGGCCGCAAGGCCGCCGCCCAGAACCTCGCGGACATCGCCGCCATGGGCGCGGTGCCGACGGCCCTGCTGCTCGGCCTGGTCGTGCCCGCCGAACTGCCGGTGACCTGGCCCAGCGAACTCATGGACGGGCTGCGGGACGAGTGCCAGGTGGCCGGCGCGGCCGTCGTCGGCGGGGACGTCGTCCGCGGCGACACCATCACCGTGTCCATCACCGCGCTCGGCGACCTGCGCAACCAGGAGCCCGTCACACGAGGCGGCGCGCAGCCCGGCGACATCGTTGCGGTGACCGGCTGGCTCGGCTGGTCCGCGGCCGGGTTCGCGGTGCTGTCCCGCGGCTTCCGCTCGCCGCGCGCCTTCGTCGAGGCCCACCGGCGTCCCGAGCCGCCGTACCACGCGGGCCCGGCCGCCGCGGGGCT
>DASTDN010000096.1:0-2963 GCA_035710365.1 Streptomyces sp.
CGCACCTCCCGGAGCAAAAACCCACCCGTGCCCACCCGCCGGGCGCCCCCGTCCCGCCGCTCGCCTCGGGCCGTCCGGGGGCGGGCGTGCACGACGCCGGGCGCCCTCGGACGACGCGCCCGTGACCCGATCAGAGGCCGGGCCGAGGCCCTGATCCCCGGGGCCGGCGGGCGCCCCGCCCGGTGCCCGCCCCGCCCGGTGCCCGCCCCGCGCGGCGGGCGCCTCACGCCCTCACCGCGTCCCCACCACCCGCAGCACCGCCACCACCAGCGCCCGCGTCACCTGCACCAGCTCGTCGATCGACACCGCCTCCCTCGGGCTGTGCGCCAGCCGCACGTCCCCCGGCCCGTACTGGAGGGTCGGGATGCCGGCCCCCGCGTACAGCCGCAGGTCACTGCCGTACGGCGCCCCGCGCTCCGGCAGGGCTGGACCGCCCGCGGTGTCGGCGTGGGCGGCCCGCACGACGTCCGTCAGCGGATGCCCGGCGGGCAGCCGGCCGCTGGCGAAGCGCCCGCCCGGCCAGGTCACGGTCGCCGGATGGTCCCGCAGCCACGGGTCGGCGGCGCACGTCTCGGCCACACAGCGCTCGAAGACGGCCCGCGCCTGTGCCGGGTCCTCGTCCAGGCGCACCCCGTACCGTCCCTCCGCGATCAGCAGGTCGGGCACGCTGCTCGCCCAGTCACCGGCACGCACCGTGCCGACGGACAGGGCGTACGGAATGCGGTACCGGGCCATCAGCGGGTCGGGGTCGAGGTTGCGTTCGGCCTCCAGCCGGGCCAGCGCCCGGTGCAGCGGCAGGTACGCGTCGACGGCGCTGACACCCTCGTCCCGCGTGCTGCCGTGCGTGGCCCGGCCGGGCACGGACAGCCGGAAGGTCTGCGAGCCCGCGTTGGCCGTGACCACCGCGCCCGACGTCGGCTCCGAGATGAAGCAGGCGTCCCCGCGGTGCCCGCGCCGCAGCGTGCCGAACGCGCCGAGACCGCCGTCCTCCTCACCGACGACGAAGTGCGCGGCGACACGGCCTCGCAGCCGTAACCCGGCCGTCCGTATCGCCCCGAGGGCCCCCAGGTGCGCGGCGAGACCGGCCTTCATGTCGCACGCGCCCCGGCCGTGCACCACGTCGCCGACGATCCGCGGCACGAACGGGTCGCCCTCCCAGGCGCCCAGATCGCCCGGCGGCACGACGTCGACATGGCCCTGAAGGATCAGCGTCGGCCCGTCGCCGCCCTCGTCCGGGGTCGTGCCGACCAGGCCCCACGCCTCGTCACGCGGCGCCTCCGCCCCTGGGAAACCCGGGTCGGCGTAGAGCGCGGGCAGGTCCATGGACCACAGGTCCACGTCCATGCCGAGCCACTGCAGCCGCCCGGCCAGTTGATGCTGGAGCTCCGACTCGGCGGCGCTGCCGGTCACGCTCGGCATGGTGATCAACTCCTGCAGGGTCCGCACGAGTTCCTTCTCGTCGATCGCCGCGAGCGCGGCGGCCTCGTCGTCGCTCAGCACGCTGCCGGCCCTCCCCTTCGGTCACGGGACGGCCCGCCCGCCCCACCGCATGTCTGCTCTGCGGGAATCGTCTTCACTCCACCTCCACCGCAGCTCAGCCGGAACTGTGCACTCCTTCCGCGCGGGTACGGCGCGCCCCCGGCCGGACGCGCCCCGGCCCCGGCACCCCTGTGGGCACGGTCGCCACCCGGAGCCGGACACGGGCGGACGCAGGCGGACACAGAGTGGGCGCGGTCGCGGGACGGGCCGCAACCGCCCACACGCCGAGCCGAGTTCCGGGACCACAACCACCCACCCCACAACCGGCAGGCCCCCAACCACCCACTCCCACAACCGGAGGGCCCACGTCCACCCACCCCCACAACCGGAGGAACCGCAACCGCCGACCCTCGCGACCGAAGGGACGCGCCCGCCCTCAACCGGAGTCCGCCGCCGCGCCCCCGCCCACGGTGAAACCGATCACCGTGCCACCGCCGGGACGCCGGAACGCGAACGGGGCACCGCCGTGCGCGAGCGCCACCTCCCGGACGATGGAGAGCCCGAGGCCCGAGCCGGGCAGTGAACGCGCCTCGGCAGCACGGTAGAACCGGTCGAAGACGTGACCGAGATCGTCCCGGGCGATGCCGGGCCCCCGGTCCAGGACCTCCACCCGGACCGGGCCCCCGGGCGCCCCCTCCCCCGAACGGAGCCGGACACCGTGCCCGCCCGCCCCGGGCACCGACACCGGCGCGGGGACCGGCACGGGCACCGCGTGCGCGCCCGCGCCCGGCCCGGGCAGGACGGGAGCGTGGGCGGCCGGACCGGCCACCGGCCCGCTCACGGCGATCTCGATGGGCGCGGTGCCCTGCCGGTCGAACTTCGCCGCGTTCTCCACGAGGTTGGACACCGCCCGCGTCAGCAGCCCCAGCCGTCCCTGGACGACCGTGTCACCCCGCACCCGGACCACGACCTCCCGCCCGCTGCGCCGCCGCGCCGCCCCGGCCACGTCCTCGGCGACGTCCCCCAGATCCACCCGCTGCGGCGGCTCGCTGTCCGACTGCCCGGCCGCCAGATCCACCAGCTCGTTGACGAGATCGGTCAGTTCACGCGCCTCCTGCCCCAGATCCGCGACCAGTTCCTCGCGGGCGGCGGGCGGCAGTTCGCCGATGCGGCGCAGCAGGGAGATGTTCGTCCGCAGCGACGTCAGCGGCGTACGCAGCTCGTGGCCGGCGTCCTGCACCAGCCGCCGCTGGTCCTCCTCGGACTGGGCGAGCCGCCCCAGCATCCGGTCGAAGGCGCGGCCGAGGCGCCCCACCTCGTCGTAGCCGGTCACCGGGACCTGGATGTCGAGCCGCCGGGTCCGGGCGACGTCCTCGGCGGCGGACGTGAGGACGACGAGGCGGCGCGTGATGCGCCGCGCCAGCCACCAGCCGAACAGGCCCGCGCCCACCACCACCGCCGTCGTCGTGACCAGGGTGCGCTGC
>DASTDN010000097.1:0-4642 GCA_035710365.1 Streptomyces sp.
CCTGCCCGGCCACTACCGCTACCAGCGGCGCCTGTTCACGCACTTCATGCAGGACCGGCTGCCCGAGGACAGGCGGGGCCTGTTCCTGGCGGGCGACGACATCTCGTGGACGGCGGGCTGGGCGGAGGGCGCCGTGCAGACGGCGCTGAACGCGGTGTGGGGCGTCATGCACCACCTCGGCGGCACGACCGACCCCACCAACCCGGGGCCGGGCGACGTGTACGAGGACATCGCGCCCGTGGAACTCCCCGAGGACTGAGGCCGGCCGCCGCGGGACCGGTTCCGCGCACCGGCTGGCACCGGCTGGCACCGGCTGGCACCGGCTGGCACCGGCGAGCGGCCCGCCGTGCGCCCCGCGGACCGGGCCGCGACTCCACCGAGGCCGGGCCTGCCGCGAGGGCCGCGGCGCCCGACCGGACCGGGCGGACGCCTGCCGCCGGGAGGCTACGCGCCCTTCCGCCCGGCCATGTCGTCGTCGTACGACGACGTTCCCTCGTCGAGCAGCGGCTCACCCGTCTTGAGATGGGCGGGGGCGAAGGCGCGCAGCGCGTGGTAACCGGTGATGACGACCACGGTGCCCAGGGCGATGCCGCTCAGCGAGAACGTGTCGGTGAACTCCAGCGTGACGTTGCCGACGCCGATGATGATGCCCGCCGCCGCCGGCACCAGGTGGAGCGGGTTGCGCAGGTCGACGCCCGCGTTGATCCAGATCTGCGCCCCGAGCAGGCCGATCATGCCGTACAGGATGACGGTGATGCCGCCGAGCACCCCGCCCGGGATCGCGGCGACCACCGCGCCGAACTTCGGGCACAGGCCGAACAGCAGCGCGAAGGCGGCGGCGGCCCAGTAGGCGGCGGTCGAGTAGACGCGGGTCGCGGCCATCACGCCGATGTTCTCCGAGTACGTGGTGTTCGGCGGGCCGCCCAGCGCGGTGGACAGCATCGACCCCACGCCGTCGGCGGAGATCGCCGTGCCGAGCCGGTCGTCGAGGTTGTCGCCGGTCATCTCGCCGACCGCCTTGACGTGCCCGGCGTTCTCCGCGACCAGGGCGATGACGACGGGCAGCGCGACGAGGACCGCGGACCACTGGAAGGACGGCCCGTGCAGGTCGGGCAGGCCGATCCAGTCCGCCCGGCCCACGCCCGACAGGTCGAGCCGCCAGTGGTCGGTGACCCTGCCGCCGCCGTCCGCCGAGTGGATCCTCCCGAAGACCCGGTCGAGCGCCCAGGAGACGCCGTACCCGAAGACCAGACCCAGGAAGATCGCGATCCGCGACCAGAAGCCGCGCAGGCCCACCACGGCCAGACCCGTGAACAGCATGACCAGCAGCGCCGTCCACTGGTCCTGCGGCCAGTACGTCGAGGCCGTGACCGGCGCCAGGTTGAAGCCGATCAGCATGACGACCGCGCCCGTGACCACCGGCGGCATCGCGGCGTGGATGATCCGCGCCCCGAACCGCCGCACCCCGAGCCCCACCAGGAACAGCGCGGCGCCCACGACGAAGACGGCGCCGGTCACCGTGGCGCTCGTGCCGCCCTGGGCGCGGATCACGGCGGCCACCCCCACGAAGGACAGCGAGCAGCCGAGGTAGCTCGGCACCCGGCCGCGCGTCGCCAACAGGAACACGACCGTCGCGACACCCGACATCATGATCGCGAGGTTGGGGTCCAGGCCCATCAGGACCGGCGCCACGAAGCTCGCTCCGAACATGGCCACCACGTGCTGCGCGCCCAGCCCCACGGTGCGCGGCCAGGACAGCCGTTCGTCGGGGCGGACCACCGCCCCGGGCGCCGGGGTGCGTCCGTCGCCGTGCAGTTTCCAGCGGACGCCGAGATCCATGGCAGGTGTCGCTTTCGTCGTACGTGCAGGTCGGTCCATTGTGCGGCCCGCCCGACAGTGATTCGCACAGGTGAGCGCCCGTCGCGCGCGTCGGCCTAGGATGGGCGCCGCGCCGTACCGGTGTATCCGGCAACCACCCCGTCCCGTCCGTCCAGGAGCCCGCCCGTGACCGCCGAAGCCCCGACCGCCCCCGCCCTGTCGTACGGACGGCTCGTCCCCGTCGCCGTGCACTTCGACGACCTCGACGCGCTCGGGCTGCTGCACAACGCCCGCTACCCGTTGCTGGTCGAGCGCGCCTGGGCCGAGCTGTGGCAGGACAACGGCTTCCGCTTCGAGGGCGACTGGGCGGCGGCGGGCGACGTCTGCAACGCCGTCAAGGAACTCCGCGTCAGTTACGAGGCGCCCGTCACCAGGCCCGGCACGTACGCCGTCCACCTGTGGCTGGACCGGCTCGGCACCACCGGCCTCACCTACGGTTTCCGGCTCTGCTCGGCGGACGGGTCCGTGACGTACGCGCACGGCAGCCGCGTCCTGGTGCGGCTGGACGCCGGGACGCTGCGCCCGGCGCCCTGGAGCGAGGAGTTCAGGGCTGCCGGTCGCGCACTGCTGCGCCCGGCGGACTGACCTCCGGCGTCCCGGACGGCGTCCCGGGCGACCCCGCTGCCGCCGCCCGGTCGCGGTCGGCGCTGCGCAGCACCCCCGCGAAGCCGGCCACCCCGCAGGCCAGCAGCGTCACCAGCCCGAACGACGCCACCAGACTGGTCGCCTCGGCCAGGCCGCCGATCGCGCCGGGCGCGACCAGCCCCGAGGTGTAGGTGATGGTCGCGACGCCCGCGATGGCCTGACTGGGGTTGGGGCCGCTGCGGCCCGCCGCCGCGAAGCACAGCGGTACGACGACCGCGATCCCGAGCCCCATCAAAGCGAACCCCGCCATCGCCACGGCCGGACGGCCCGCCGCGACGACGAGCAGCCCGCCGAGCACGGCGAGCACCCCGCTCGCCCGCACCGTGCGCACCGCGCCGAACCGGTCCACCACGCGGTCCCCGGCGATCCGGGCCAGCGCCATGGTCAGTGTGAAACCGGTGGTGCACGCCGCCGCGAGCCCCGCCGAGGCCTCCAGCCGGTCGCGCAGGTACACCGCCGACCAGTCCAGGCTGGCGCCCTCCGCGAACACCGCGCAGAACCCGATCGCACCGATCAGCAGCGCCGACCGCGGCGGTAGAGCGAACCGCGGCGGCGCCTCCTCGTCCTCGGTGGGCTTCAGGTCGAGCACCCACGCGCACGCCGCCACGCCGGTCACCGTGAGCACGGCGGCGGCCAGCGCGTGGTGCAGCCGCCCGTCGGCGCCCAGATGCGCGGCGAGCGTGCCCGCCGCCGAACCGACCAGGGCGCCCGCGCTCCACATGCCGTGCAGCCCGGACATGATCGACCGGCCGAGGCGGTTCTCCACCTCCACACCGAGGGCGTTCATCGCCACATCCGCCATGCCCGCGGTCGCGCCGTACGTGAACAGGGCCAGGCACAGCGTCAGCAGGTTCGGCGCGAGGGAGGGCAGGACCAGCGACAGCGTCCACAGGGCGATCAGCCCGCGCAGCGCGTCGCGGGCGCCGAAGCGGTGGCTGATGCCGCCCGCGAGCGGCATCGCGACGGACGCGCCGAGCGCGGGGAAGGCGAGCGCCAGGCCGAGCTGGCCCGCGCTCACCCCGGCGTGGTCCTGGATCCACGGCACGCGCGTGGCGAACGAGCCGGTCACGGCGCCGTGCACGGCGAAGACGGCGGCCACGGCATACCGTGCCCGCCGCACCTCGCGCTGCCCGTGGATCGTGTGGCTCATGTCTTCGTCCCCTCCCGGATCACCGCCGTCTTAGGCCCGCGTAAATTATCAGGGACCCTGCCTGATAGAAAGTGGCGGTCGAGCGTCGGCACCGGCGCGCGACGTGCAGGAGGTGCGCCCGGCCGCCCGCCGGCGCCCGTCTGGAAGGATTCCGGTATGCCCGCATCCCCGCGCACGGCCCGAGCCATCAACGACCGGCTCGCCCTGCGGCTGCTCCAGCAGGAGGGCCCGCTGACGGCGGGGCAGCTCAAACAGCTCACCGGGCTGTCCCGGCCCTCCGTCGCCGACCTCGTCGAACGCCTCACCGTCTCCGGCCTGATCGCCGTGGTCGGCGAGACGGGCGAACAGCGCCGCGGCCCCAACGCCCGGCTGTACGGCATCGTCGCCGGCCGCGCCCACCTCGCCGCCCTCGACGTCCGCACCGAAGGCGTCGCCGTGGCCGTCTGCGACCTGCTCGGCCGGGTGCTCGCCGAGGGCGCCCTGCCCATCGACGGCACCGGAGGCACCGGGCCCGCCGTGGAGCAGGCGGTCTCCCTCGTCGAACGCGTCGCCGCGCGGGCGGGGGCGGACCGGCTGCACACCGTCGGCATCGGCGCGCCCGGCCTGATCGACCCGGCGAGCGGCGAACTCCGTGACTCCACCGGCCTGCCCGAGTGGCACCGCCGGCTGGTCGCCGCCCTTCAGGAACGCCTCCCCGGGGCCCGCGTCAGCGTCGAGAACGAGACCAATCTCGCCGCCCTGGCCGAGCAGCGCGACGGCGCCGCCCGCGACCGGGACACGTTCGTGCTGCTGTGGCTGGGCATGGGCGTCGGCGCCGCCGTCGTCCTGGACGGGGCACTGCGCCGGGGCCGGTCCGGCGGCGCGGGCGAGATCGGCTTCCTGCCGGTGCCCGGCACGGGCGGACTGCCCTCGGCCACCGACTGCGGCGGAGGCTTCCACGCCCTGGCCGGGGCGGCCGCGGTCGCCGCG
>DASTDN010000098.1:0-7067 GCA_035710365.1 Streptomyces sp.
AGCACCGCGTACAGCACCGCCCGCCACGACGTGCCGCTCTTCAGCACCGCTCCGACCCATGCCGCCATGCCCGGCTTCCCCGCCCGCAGCGGCTCCGGTTCCCCCACCTCCAGGCCGAGCAGCCCGCGCGCCCGCGCCCGCTCCAGCGCCCCGAACCCCCGGCATCCGGCCAGGGCCGCCGCCAGCACCGGAATCCCCAGGAACGTCACCAGCAGCCCCGCGCCCAGCGACACCGTCGTGACCGCGTACACGAACAGCAGCACGCTGATCGGCAGGCTCAGCAGGACGAAGCCGAACTCGCGCCAGTGCCGGCCCTCGAACGGCGCCCGCAGCACCGCGGGGAGCCGACGCCGCCGTTCGTGCATGCCCATGCCCATGCCCCCGACCATCGGGGAGGCGGTGCCGCGGTCTCCGTGGCCCGGTGCGTGGCCCGGCCGGTAGCCGTGGCCCGACTCGTGGCCGTACCGGTGGTCGCGGTGGTCGTACCGGTCGTCGAGGTGGTCGTACCGGTGGTTCCGGTGGTTGTGCCGGTCGTCCCCGTGGTCCCGGTGGTCCGGGGGGTCGTACGGGTGATCCGTCGTGTACTCCGTGGCCATCGGTGTCGTCCGTTTCTCCTCGTCCGGTGCCGTACCACCACCCTGCTCCGCCGGGTGCCGGCCGGCCATGGAGTCCGTCGGCGTCTCGGGAGGGGGGTTTTCCCCACCACGGCCGGTCGGGCGGGCGGGTGGTGGCGGCCTGCCGGGCGGGGACCGCCCGGCGGACCGGCCCGGTGCCGGTCGGGCTCCGATTGCGGTTGGGCCCGGGTTCGGTTCCGGTTCCTGGTCCGGTCCGGTCCGGTCCGGATCTGGTTCGGATCTGGTTTGGTCCGGTCCGGTCCAGTTCGGATCTGGTTCCGGTTGCGGTTCCGCCAGGGCATGGCTCGGCCTCGGTTCGGGTGCCGCTACGACGGTGCCGTCACGGCGGTGGCTTGTCCCCGGCCTGGGTGTCGCCGCGGCAGCGACCTGCCCTGGACCGGTCCGGCCTTGCCAGTGGCCTGGGTCCGGTTCCGGTGCCGCCGCGGCGGTGGCTTGGGACCGGGGCCCGGTCCCGGTGTCGCCCCAGCGGTGGCTTGGGCGTTGACGGCGGTCCCTGTGTCGCCCCAGCGGGTGGCCCAGGCACTGGCCGCGGTTCCGGTGCCGCTCGGCGGTGGCTCAGCCGCGGTCCCGGTCCCGCCACGGCAGTTCCGCCGTGACGGCCGTCGGGCCGCCCGCAGGGGAGTCGACGACGAACAGGCCGTCCACCGCGCCCAGCCGGTCCGCGAGCCCCCGCATCCCCGTACCGCCGTCCAGCCGCGCACCCCCGCGCCCGTCGTCCCGCACCTGGATCAGCAGCCGGTCGTCCGCCCGCCACACGTCGACCGACGCCGACCGCGCCCCGCTGTGCTTGCTGACGTTCTGCAACAGCTCCGAGACCGTGAAGTAGGCGATCCCCTCGATGGCCGCGACCGGCCGGGCCGCCAGGTCCACCGTCACCTTCACCGGCACCGTGCAGCGCGACGCCACCGCCGACAGCGCCGCGTCCAGCCCCCGGTCCGTCAGCACCGCCGGATGGATGCCGCGCGCCAGGTCGCGCAGCTCCTGAAGCGCCAGCTTCACCTCGCCGTGCGCCTCCTCCACCATCACCGCCGCCGCGTCCGGATCCTCCAGCAGCTTCTCCTTGGCCAGGCCGAGCCCCATCGCCAGGTTGACGAGGCGGGCCTGCGCCCCGTCGTGCAGATCCCGTTCGATGCGGCGCAGGTCGGCGGCGGCCGTGTCCACCACGACACCCCGGTCCGACTCCAGCTCCGCGATACGCCGCTCCAGCTCGTCCGACGGCGACAGCAGCCCGCGCACCATCGCCCGGTCCGCGTTGGCCAGACCCCGCGCGACGAACGGCAGCACCGGCCACAGCACGAACAGCGACACCAGCGTGATCGTGAAGGTGAGGACACCCCACGGCAGCCGCATGAAGTCGTACAGCACCGTCCGCCAGCCCACCGGGTCCTTCAGCGCCATCCACAGATGAGCGAAGAACCCGCCGCCGTTCCCGCCCCGGCCGCGCAACGGCAGCGGAGTCGGCTCCTCCACCCGTACCCCGAGCAGCGCGCGGGCCCGCGCGCGTTCCAGCTTGCCGAGCTGCCGCGCCCCCGCCAGACCCAAGGCCAGCAGCGGGAACCCGATCACCGTGACGGTCAGCCAGAGACTGGTGAACAGCACCGTCATCACGTAGACGAAGCCCAGCAGCGCCATCGGCAGATTCGCCAGGAGGTGCGCGATCTCCTTCCAGGTCTGCCGGTCGTAGGCGAAGCGCGCCGGGGGCAGCGGAGCCCCGGCCGCGCGGCTCGGCCCGGTAGCGGCGGTCCCACCCGGCGAGGGCTGGGTGGCCCCACCGGGCGAGGGGCGGGCGGTCCCACCCGGCGAGGAATGGGCGGTGGCCCCCGGCGGAGGGTGGGCGGCGGTGCCCGGTGGGGGAGTGGCGGAGGCGCCCCCGGCCGGGGTGGGAGACGGGAAGGGTTCGGTCATAGCGGCCAGCGTGCCCGGCGCCCGGCGCCCGCGCCATGCGGTGGACCGGCGACCCGCCCCGGGGGAAAACCCCACCCCACGACGGCCTTCTTACCGTCCCCTTGGCAGGGCCTAGACTCCCGTGCGTACAGATCGTCCGACAGCAGCCTTGACGGGCGCGCGACAGCGGCCCTCGCGGCCGCTTGGAAGCGGCCCCGGCGGGCAGGCGCCCGGGGACAGCGGGAAGCGAAGGGAGCGCGGGGTCATGATCTCCGTCGCGGCACACCACTTCCAGGCCTACGCCCCGGCCTACTTCCGGTCCTACTCGGTCGTCGGCCTGCTCGCCGTCCTCGGCGTGCTCTTCGTCGCCGTCGCGTTCGGCGCGGGCCGCCTGCTGCGCCCCGTCGTTC
Source organism: Streptomyces sp. (assembly GCA_035710365.1). Taxonomy (GTDB): domain Bacteria; phylum Actinomycetota; class Actinomycetes; order Streptomycetales; family Streptomycetaceae; genus Streptomyces. The sequence goes on from DASTDN010000098.1 coordinate 2,930, forward strand.
CCACACCCGAGAAACTCCTGACGTACGAGTGCGGCGTCGACCCCGTCGGCGAGGGCTGGGCCCACACCCAGGTCCGCTACTACGTCTACGCCTTCCTCTACGTGATCTTCGCCGTCGACTCGGTCTTCCTGTTCCCCTGGGCGACCGTGTTCGCCGCCGACGGCTACGGCGCGACGACCCTCGTGGAGATGTTCGTCTTCCTCGGCTTCCTCGCCGTGGGCCTGCTGTACGCATACAAGAAGGGCGTCCTGACATGGACGTGAACGCCGTGTCTCCCGAGACCCCCGAGACCCCCGAGCCCACCACGCCCGCCGGGTCTGCCGATCCCGCCGGGTCTGCCAACCCCGCCGGGTCTGCCAACCCCGCAGGCCCGGCCGCGCCCGGCGCTTCGGCCGGGCCCGTCGCACTGCCCGATCCCGTCGCACTGCCCGAGCCGAAGCGGCTGGGCGCGCTCGCCCGCCTCGCCCCCGAGCCCATGAAGGTCGTCCTCAACTGGGGACGCCGCTACTCGCTCTGGGTCTTCAACTTCGGCCTCGCCTGCTGCGCCATCGAGTTCATCGCCGCGTCCATGGCCCGCCACGACTTCATCCGGCTCGGCGTGATCCCCTTCGCGCCCGGCCCACGCCAGGCCGACCTGATGGTCGTGTCCGGCACGGTCACCGACAAGATGGCCCCGGCCGTGAAACGCCTCTACGAGCAGATGCCCGAACCGAAGTACGTCATCTCCTTCGGCGCCTGCTCCAACTGCGGCGGCCCCTACTGGGACTCCTACTCCGTGACCAAGGGCGTCGACCAGATCATCCCCGTGGACGTCTACGTCCCCGGCTGCCCGCCCCGCCCCGAGGCGCTCCTCCAGGGCGTCCTCAAGCTCCAGGAGAAGATCGCCCGGGAGTCGCTGAGCGAGCGCTACGGCCACGCCGCACCCCGCCCGTCCACCCCCCGACCGTCGACGGCCGCCCTCACGAGCGACCTGGTCGAGCCACCGGCTCCCGCCCCCACGGGGGACAGCGCCCCCACGGAGGGGAGGGACTCATGACGACGACCGGCTGGCTCCCCGCCCCCACCGAGGAACTCTTCGGCCCGGACGCCACGGCCGGGGAGGCGTACGACGTCCTCACCGTCGACGTCCCCCCGGCCGCCTGGATCCCCGCCCTGGAGACCGCCCGCGACCGGCTCGGCTGCACGTTCTTCGACTGGCTCAGCGCCGTCGACGAACCCGGCACCGGATTCCGCGTCGCCGCCCACGTCGCCGCCCTCTCCCCGGTGCGGCGCCTTCTCCTGCGCACCACCGTCCCGCACGAGGCCCCGACCCTGCCCACCGCCCTCGGCGTGTACGCGGGCGCGGGCTGGCACGAGCGCGAGACGCACGAGATGTTCGGCGTCACCTTCGAGGGCCACCCCGACCTGAACCACCTGCTCCTCCCCGACGGCTTCGAAGGCCACCCCCTCCGCAAGGACTTCGTCCTGGCCGCCCGCGTCGCCAAGGCCTGGCCCGGAGCGAAGGAACCCGGCGAGTCCGAACACGGCGGCCCCAAACGCCGCCAGATGCTGCCCCCGGGCGTCCCCGACCCGAATGAGTGGGGACCCCTGAAGGGCCAGCTCCCTCCGTCCGCCTCCCGCCCCGCCCGCGGCGCGGCCCGCGGCACCGGCACGGCCGCGCCCGGAGCGGGGGCGGCAGGGGCACCGGCCGAACGCCCGCCCCGCCGCACCCGCACAGCGGGGCAGGGCTCGGCCAGCCAGCGCCCGGCACCGCAAGCCCCCGCGCCCGAAGCCCCCGCGCCCGAAGCTTCAGCACCGCAAGCCCCCGCACCGGAACCCCCCGCTCCCGCGCCCCGGCGCGCCCGCACGGCATCCGAGGGCTCGGCGTCCCAGCGCACCCGCCCGGCCGGACCACGCCGAGCCCGCTCCGCATCGGAGGGCTCGGCCAGCCAGCGCGCCACACCGGAGACACCGGAGACCGAGACCCCGGAGACCCCCGCACACCCCGCCGAACCGCCCGCCACCCCTCCCTCTGCCCCACCCGCCCCGAAGGCACCCGCGCGCAACTCCGACGCCCCCTGGCACCACGCCCGCCCGGCGTTCGAGGACGACCCGGAACCGGCAGGCGCCGAGAATCCGGTGGCGGAACCGGAAAAGACGACGGCCCCGAACCCGGTGGCGGAACCGAAAAGCGCGGCCGGCCCGCATCCGGCGACGGAACCGGAGAAGACGACGGACCCGAACCCGGACTCGGACCCGAACCCGGAGGTGGAACCGCTGAGCGCGGCCGGCCCGCATCCGGAGGCGAAGCCGAACGGGACGAGCCCGGAGAACCCCGGAAACCCTGGGCCCTCCGAGGACTCCGAGCCCTCCGAGACCCGCAAAGGCTCCGAGACCCCCGAGCCCGCGGAGGACTCCGAGACCCCCGAGAACTCCAAGACTCCCGGTGACTCCGAAAACTCCGAAAACTCCGAGAGCCCCGGCAACGCCCCAGGAGGCCCGCAGTGAACGACGTTCTCGACGTCGCCCTGCGACTCCTCGTCGTCTTCGCCGTCTTCCTCGTCTTCCCCCTCCTCGTGGGCCAGACCGAGCACAAGGTGATGGCCCACATGCAGGGCCGCCTCGGCCCGATGTACGCGGGCGGTTTCCACGGCTGGGCCCAGCTCGTCGCCGACGGCGTGAAGTTCGCCCAGAAGGAGGACGTGGTCCCCGCGGGCGCGGACCGCCGCGTCTTCCAGCTCGCCCCGGCTGTCGCCCTCCTCCCGTACCTCCTCGTCCTCCTCGCCATCCCCGTAGGCCCCGGCGAGGGCGCCGTCGGCCAGGCGGTCGACGCGGGCGTCTTCTTCGTCCTCGCGGTCATGGGCGTGGGCGTCCTCGGCTCGCTCATGGCCGGCTGGGCGTCCGCCAACAAGTACTCCCTGCTCGGCGGCCTCCGCACCGCCGCCCAGCTCCTCGCCTACGAACTCCCCATGCTGCTCACCGCCGCCTCCGTCGCCATGGCGGCCGGCACCGTCTCCCTCGTCGGCATCCTCGACGCCTTCGAGTGGTGGTGGCTGCCCTGGCAGATCGTCGGCGCGCTCGTCTTCTTCGTCGCCGGCCTCGCCGAACTCCAGCGCCCCCCGTTCGACATGCCCGTCGCCGACTCGGAGATCATCTTCGGCGCGTACACCGAGTACACCGGCCTCCGCTTCGCCCTCTTCCTCCTCGCCGAGTACGCCGGGATCGTCGTCCTGTGCGGCCTGACCACCGTCCTCTTCCTGGGCGGCTGGCACGGCCCCTGGGGCGCCGACGGCCTCGGCTGGGTGTGGACCCTGCTGAAGGCGGCCGTCCTCGCCTTCGTCGTGATCTGGCTCCGCGTCACCTACCCCCGCCTGCGCGAGGACCAGCTCCAGAAACTCTCCTGGACCCTCCTCGTGCCCCTCTCCCTCGCCCAGCTCGCCCTCACCGGCATCGTCAAGGTGGTGATCGCGTAACCATGGCCCCCATCCCCGGCAGCGGCCTGGCCAAGGGTCTGGCCGTCACCCTGCGCACGATGACGAAGAAGACCGTCACCGAGCAGTACCCGGACGTCCAGCCCGACCTGCCGCCCCGCACCCGCGGCGTGATCGGCCTCTTCGAGGAGAACTGCACGGTCTGCATGCTGTGCGCCCGCGAGTGCCCCGACTGGTGCATCTACATCGACTCCCACAAGGAGACGGTCCCGGCGGCCGCCCCCGGCGGGCGCGACCGCAGCCGCAACGTCCTCGACCGCTTCGCCATCGACTTCGCCCTGTGCATGTACTGCGGTATCTGCATCGAGGTGTGTCCCTTCGACGCCCTGTTCTGGTCCCCGGAGTTCGAGTACGCCGAGACCGACATCCACGAACTCACCCACGAACGCGACAAGCTCCGCGAGTGGATGTGGACGGTCCCGGCCCCACCCGCCCTCGACCCCGCCGCCGAGGAACCGAAGGAGATCGCGGCTGCCCGCAAGACGGCGGAGAAGCTCGCGGCCACACCGACCGAACCGCAGGAGACCGAACCACAGGAGGGGAACTCGTGAGCCTTGCCGCAGCCGCCGCGACGGCAGCACGCGCCACGACAGCCGCCTCCGAAACCCACGGTTTCCTCTCCCCGACCGGCATCGAGATCGCCTTCCTCCTCGTCGGCCTGGTCACCT
>DASTDN010000099.1:0-7954 GCA_035710365.1 Streptomyces sp.
GGCCGGGCCGCTGGACGTGAGGCGGTGGGAGAGGCCGGCGACGCTCGGCGCCTCGAAGAGGCTGCGCAGGGAGAACTGCACGCCGAACACCGACCGGATGCGGGTGACCAGCCGGGTCGCGAGCAGCGAGTGGCCGCCGAGCTCGAAGAAGCTGTCGTCGATGCTCACCACGGACGCGCCGAGGATCTCCGCGAACAGCCCGCAGAGGATCTCTTCCTGCGGGGTGCGCGGGGTGCGGCCGGAGGCCACGCCGGAGAAGTCCGGGGCCGGCAGGGCGCGCTTGTCCAGCTTGCCGTTGGGCGTCACGGGCAGTTCGTCGAGGCGGACGAACGCCGTCGGCACCATGTAGGCGGGCAGGGTCTCGGAGACGCCGGTGCGCAGGGCTGCCACGCTGGGGGCGTCGGCGCCGGCCCCGGCCACCAGGTAGGCCACCAGACGGCGGTCGCCGGGCCGGTCCTCGCGGATGACGACGGCGGCCTGGGCGACGCCGTCCTGGGCCAGCAGGGCGGACTCGATCTCGCCGAGTTCGATGCGGAAGCCGCGGATCTTCACCTGGCTGTCGGCGCGTCCGTTGAAGACGAGGTCGCCCTCGGGCGTCCAGGTGGCGAGGTCGCCGGTGCGGTACATGCGGGAGCCGGCCGGGCCGAAGGGGTCGGCCACGAAACGCTCGGCGCTCAGACCGGGCCGGGCGAGGTAGCCGCGGGCCAGGCCGGCACCGGACACGTACAGTTCGCCGGGCACTCCGGGCAGTACGGGGCGCAGGGCGGCGTCGAGGACGTAGACGCGGGCTCCGGTGATGGGGCCGCCGATGGGCGGGACGACCTCCCCGGCCAGGGGCGCGCTCATCGTGGCGCAGACCGTGGTCTCGGAGGGCCCGTAGGCGTTGACCATGCGACGTCCGGCCGACCAGCGGCCGACCAGTTCCGGCGCGGTCGCCTCACCCGCGACGACCAGGGTGATGCCCTCGGGCAGCGCGTCGTCGTCCAGTACCGCCAGGGCGGCCGGGGGGATCGTGGCGTGGGTGACGCCCTTGTCCGCGATCAGCTCGGCCAGCGGCCGGCCGGGGTTGAGCCGGTCGGCCGGCGCCAGGACCAGCGCCGCGCCGGTCAGCAGGCCCATGACCGTCTCCCAGAACGCCGCGTCGAAGCTGATCGACGCGAACTGCAGCACCCGGCTGCCGGGGCCGACCCCGAACCGCTCGGTCTGCGCGGCCACCAGGCTGGAGACACCGCGGTGCGAGACGACGACGCCCTTGGGCCTGCCGGTCGAACCGGAGGTGTAGATCAGGTAGGCGGGGTGGTCCACGGACAGGGCCGTGCCGGGCGCCCGGTCGTCCGGGGCCGCGTCGATCCGCGCCCGCGTGTCCGGGTCGTCGAGCACGATCCGCGGCTGGTCCCCGGCGGGCAGGGTGCCGGCGATCGCGGAGGTGGTCAGGACGACGCCCGGCCGGGCGTCGGCGAACATGTACGCGATCCGCTCGGCGGGATAGTCGGGGTCCACCGGCAGGTACGCGCCGCCCGCCTTGTGCACGGCGAGCACCGCGACGGCCAGCTCCGCCGACCTCGGCAGTGCCAGGGCCACGAACTGCTCCGGTCCCACACCGGCCTCGGCGAGGACGTGCGCGAGCCGGTTGGCCCGGCCGTCGAGTTCCGCGTAGGACAGCGTGACGTCCTCGAAGAGGACCGCCGGGTCCCGCGGTGCGGCGGCGACGCGCTCGGCGAACAGCTCGGGCAGGGTCCGCGGACGCTCCGCGCCCGTGGCGTTGCGGGTGCGCAGCAGGTCTTCGCGTTCGTCGTCGGCGAGGACGTCCAGGGCGCCGACGGGGCGGTCCGGCTCGCGGACGACCGTTTCCAGGACGCGCAGCAGCCGGGCGCCGATCGCCTCGACGTCGGCGGGGGTGAAGACGTCCGGGCGGTAGCCGAAGCGGAACCGCAGCGTCTCGCCGGGCAGGGCGGCGACGCTGAGCGGGTAGTGGTTGGCGTCCGCGCCGTGCGCGCCGACGATGGTCAGGCCCGCGATCTCACGGAAGCCCTTCTCGTCGAAGGGGTAGTTCTCGGTGACGGTGATGGTGTCGAAGAGTTCGCCCGACGCCCCGGCCAGGGCGTGGATGTCGGGCAGGTTCAGGTGCTGGTGGGACATCAGCCCGGCCTGCTGCTGCTGGAAGCGGGCCAGCATGTCGCCCACCGGCTCGGCGGCGTCGAGCCGGACCCGCACCGGCAGGGTGTTGATGAACAGGCCGACCATGCTCTCCACGCCGTCGATCTCGGCGGGGCGGCCGGAGACGGTGCCGCCGAAGACGACGTCGCTGCGGCCGGTGAGGCGGCCCAGGACGATCGCCCAGGCTCCCTGGAAGACCGTGTTCAGGGTGAGGTCGTGCTTGCGGGCGGACTCGGTCAGGGCGGCGCTCAGCCCGGCGGGGACCTCCACCGTCAGGCGTTCGGGCGCCACCGGGGCGCGCTCGGAGTCGTCGCCGACCAGCCGGGTCGGCTCCTCGACGCCGGCCAGCACGGTCCGCCACGCCTCCTCCGAGGCGGGGCGGTCCTGCTTGGCGAGCCAGGCGAGGTAGTCGCGGTACGGCGTGACCGGTGGCAGGGCGGAGGCGTCGCCCCCGGCGGCGTAGAGGGTGAACAGGTCCGTCATCAGCCGGCCCACCGACCAGCCGTCCAGCAGGATGTGGTGGTGCGCCAGGATCAGGCGGTGGCTGTTCTTGCCGTGGTGGACGAGCGTGAAGTGCAGCAGCGGCGGCGCGGTCAGGTCGAAGGTGCGCTCCGACTCTGCGGCCGTGTGCTCCGTCAGCCGCTCGGCCTGCTCCTCCTCGGGCAGGTCGCGCAGGTCGAACTCCTGCCAGGGCAGGGGGACGTCGCGCGGAATGACCTGGACCGGCCTGCTGAGCCGCTCGTAGCGGAAGGCGGCCCGCAGGTTGGGGTGCCGGTGCAGCAGGCCGGCGACCGACGCCCGCATCGCCGCGGCGTCCAGCTCGCCCTCCAGGTCCACGGAGATCCGCGCCGTGTAGATGTCCAGCGAGCGCTCGTGGTAGACGGTGTGGAAGAGCAAGCCTTCCTGCAGCGGCGAGAGCGGCAGGACGTCCTGGAATCCCGGCTTCGTCATGAGGAGAAGTACCTTCCGTCAGCTTCCAGCACGTCGATTTCGTCCTGGTCGAGGCCGACCAGGGAGAGGTCGGACGGGGTGTGCCCGCCGGCGTCCGCGGCCTCGGAGTGGGTGACGAGGGCTTCCAGCGCGCGGAACCAGTCGGCGACCAGTTCGCGCACGGCGGCCTCGCCGAAGAATGCGCCCGGCCAGGTGCAGGCCACGGTCAGGCCCGGTCCGTCCGCCCCGCCGGTGACCGAGGCCGCGATCTGAAGGGCGTGGCCGTCGTCGTACGGCGTGTCGTCCGGGTCCCGGGCCGGGACGGCCGGCTGCTCGGCGGCCACCGGCCAGGAGGTGTCGTCCAGGTCGTCGAGCCGCCCGAGGTAGGCGAAGCCGATGCCCGGGCGGGGCAGGGCGGCGAGCACCGGGGCGGTGCGCGGGTTGAGGTGGCGCAGCATGCCGTAACCGACTCCGCCGTCCGGGACCGAGCGCAGTTGCTCCTTGACCGCCTTGATGGCGTTGCCGACGGCCTGGCCTCCGGCGGTCACCTCGGTCCAGTCGACGGTGCCGGGGTCGAGCCGCACGGGGTGGGGGGCGGCGAACCGTCCCAGGGTGCGGGTGAGGTCCTGGCCCTCGGCGAACGCCTGGCGTCCGGCGCCCTCCAGGTCCATCAGGACGGCGGTGCCGCCGAGGTGGTCCCTCAGGTGGCGGCGGCGCCAGTGCCCGAGGGCGAGGGCGAACGCGGTGAGCAGCACGTCGTCCACGTCGCAGTTGAACGCCGAGGGCAGCCGGTCGAGCAGGGGTGCGGTCTGCTCCGCCGGGAGCGTGCACACCACGGTGCTCGGGGCGCCGCCGTCCGGGGTCCGGTCGGTGAGCCGGCTGTCGGGCGCGGTGAGGACCGTCTGCCACCAGTCCAGTTCCCGCTCGCGCTCCGGGTCCTGTGCCGCGGCCAGCAGTTGCTGGGCCCACCGGCGGTAGGACGTGCCGTCCGGGAGCGGGGCGGGCGTCTTGCCGGAGACGAGGGCCTGCCAGCAGGTGTCCAGGTCGGCGCGGAGCAGGCGCCAGGACTCGGCGTCCACGGCCAGGCGGTGCACGAGCAGCAGCAGCCGCCCCCGTCCGCTGTCCGGGGCGTCGAACCAGATGAACCGGGCGATGTCGCCCGTCTGCGGGTCGAGTTCGGCCGCGGCGGCCGCGTGGTGGGCGTGCACCGCTGCGTCCAGTGCCCCCGCGCCGGGACCGGCGACGGGTACGTGGCGCACCAGGCGGGCGGCGTCGACCGTGCCGGGGGCCCGCACCTCCAGGGTCCACCGGTCGCCGTCGTCGTGGCGTCCGAGGAGCAGCCGCAGGGCGTCGTGCCGGTCGGTGAGCATGCCGGCCAGGGCCTGGAGCCGGTCGGGGGCGAGGCCGTCGGGGGCGTCCAGGAGCAGCGCCTCGTGGTGGCCGGTGACCGGGCCGCCGCGTTCCCGCAGGGCGTGCGCGGACGGCGGGAGGGGAAGCCCGCCGACGCGGGTGCCGGAGGACTCGACCACGACGTCGGGGACGTCGGTCGCGACGGAGGCCAGGCCTTCGACGGTCCGGTGGACGAACACGTCCTCCGGTTTGATCTTCAGGCCCCTTTTCTGGGCGCGGCTGACCAGCCGGATGGAGACGATGCTGTCGCCGCCGAGGTCGAAGAAGCTGTCGCGTATGCCCACCGACGGCAGGCCGAGGACCTCGGCGAACAGCTCGCAGAGCACTTCCTCGTGGGGGGTGCGCGGTCCCTCGTCGCCGACCAGGGCGGTGAAGTCCGGGGCGGGCAGCAGCTTGCGGTCCACCTTGCCGTTCGGGGTGAGCGGCAGGGCGTCGAGGGCGACGAACGCGGCCGGGACCATGTAGTCGGGCAGGACGCGTGCCGCGTGCTCGCGCAGCGCGGCCGAGGCGGGCACCTCCTGACCGCCGGGGGCGACCAGGTAGGCCACCAGGCGGGTGTTGCCCTCGCCGTCCTCCCGGGCCACCACGGTGGCCCGGGCCACGACCGGGTGGGTGGCCAGGACGGTCTCGATCTCGCCGAGCTCGATGCGGAAGCCGCGGACCTTGACCTGGTCGTCGGCGCGTCCGACGAATTCGAGGTCGCCCGTGGTGTTCCAGCGGGCCACGTCGCCGGTGCGGTACATCCGGGTGCCGGCCGGGCCGAAGGGGTCGGCCACGAACCGCTCGGCGCTCAGACCGGGCCGCGCCAGGTAGCCGCGGACCACGCCGTCACCGGCGAGGTAGAGGTCGCCCGCGACCCCGGCGGGCACCGGCGCGAGGCGGGCGTCGAGCACGTAGACCCGGGTGTTGGCGATGGGCCGGCCGATCACGGGGGCGCCGGGGCGCTCCTCCAGGGCGGCGGTGGTGGACCACACCGTGGTCTCGGTCGGGCCGTACATGTTGCGCACGGAGGCGGACAGGGCGCGCAGCCGGTCGGCGAGCCGCGCCGGCAGGGCCTCGCCGCCGACCAGGACCCGCAGACCGGTGAGGGCCTCGGGGTGTTCGGCGGCCAGCGCCTGCCACAGCGTCGGTGTCGCCTGGGCCAGGGTCGCGCCGGTGCCGGTGATCAGCTTGGCCAGCTGGTCCATGTCGCGCACCTGCTCGGTGGCGGCGACCACCAGCCGGGCACCGGCCGCCAGCGGCGCGTACAGCTCCAGACCCGCGATGTCGAAGGAGACGGTGGTGACCGCGACCAGGGTGTCCGCCTCGGTGACCGGCAGCCTCTCGCACATGTCCCGCACGAAGTTGGTGATGTTCGCACGGGTGACCACCACGCCCTTGGGGCGGCCGGTGGAGCCGGAGGTGTAGATCACGTAGGCGGGGTGGTCGCCGTGCACCGCGGGGGCCGGGTCGGTGGCGGGCAGGGCCGCGGTCCGCTCGGTCAGCGCCGGGTCGTCCAGGGCGATCACCCGGGCCCCGTCGGGCACGGGCAGGTCGCCGGCGAGCGCGGACGTCGTCAGCACCAGGGCGGGCGAGCCGTCGTCGAGGATGTAGCGCACCCGCTCGGCCGGGTAGGCCGGGTCGAGCGGGATGTAGGCGGCGCCGGACTTGAGCACCGCGAGGAGCGCCACGACCAGGTCGAGGCCGCGCGGCAGGTTCACCGCGATCCGGGTCTCGGGGCGGGCGCCCTGGCCGGCCAGGTGGTGTGCCAGCCGGTTCGCGCGGGCGTTGAGCTCCGCGTAGCCGATCTCCCCGTCGGTGGTGACGACCGCAGTGCGTCCGGGGGCGCGGGCGGCGGCCGCCTCGATCTCCTGCACCAGTGAGCGGGGGCCGAGGTCGGCGGTGGTGGCGTTCCACTCGTGCAGCAGCCGGGTGCGCTCCCCGGGGGTGAGGACGTCCGCCTCGGCGACGGCGCGGTCGGGTTCGGCGCAGAGCTGTTCCATGAGGTGGGTGAACTGCTCGGTCATCCGCACCACGGTGGCGTGGTCGAACAGGTCCGCGCTGTACTCGGCGACGGCCTCGATCCCGGCGGGCTCGTGGTCGGCGCCGTACACCTCGCGCAGGTTCCAGTTGAGGTCGAACTTGGCGACGTTCAGGTCGAGCTGGCGGCGCCGTGCCGTCACGCCCGGCAGGTCGAAGTCGGCCTCCGGGTTGTTGTGCAGGCTGACCATCACCTGGAAGAGCGGGTGGCGGGCCATGGCGCGCTCGGGGTTCAGGACGTCGACCAGCCGCTCGAACGGCACGTCCTGGTGGGCGTAGGCGGCGAGGTCGGTGTCCCGCACCCGGCCGAGGAGCTCGGCGAAGGTCGGGTCGCCGGACAGGTCGGTGCGCAGGACGAGGTTGTTGACGAAGAAGCCCACCAGGTCGTCGAGGGCCTCGTCGGTGCGTCCGGCGACGGGGGTGCCGAGCGGGATGTCGGTGCCCGCGCCGAGGCGGTGCAGCAGCACCGACATGCCGGCCTGAAGGACCATGAACATGCTGGTCCCGCTGCGGCGGGCGAGCGCCGCGAGGTCGCGGTGCAGGTCGGCGCCGAGCCGGAAGGTGGCCCAGCCGCCGCGGTAGGACGGGGTGGCGGGGCGCGGCCGGTCCACGGGCAGGGTCAGCTCGTCGGGCAGGCCGGCCAGGGCCTCGCGCCAGTGGGCCAGTTGCCGCGAGGCCAGGCTGTCCGGGTCGTCCTCGCCGCCCAGCACGGAGCGCTGCCAGAGGGTGTAGTCCGGGTACTGCACCGGCAGCGGCGTCCAGGTGGGGGCGGTGCCGGCGCACCGCGCGCCGTAGGCGCGGGCGAGGTCCCTGCCGAACGGGCCGGTGGACCAGCCGTCGACCACGATGTGGTGCATGACGACGACGAGCACCGACCGTTCGCCGGCCCGCAGCAGCGTGGCCCGCACGGGCAGTTCCACGGTCAGGTCGAAGCCCTGCCCGGCGGCCTCGGTGACCGCGTCGTCCAGGGCGTCGGCGGTGACGTCGAGGACGGTGAACCCGGGTGCGGCGACGGCCGGGTCGAGGACCGCCTGGTAGGGGGTGCCGTCGCGTTCGGGGAAGAGGGTGCGCAGTGCCTCGTGGCGGGCGACGACGTCGGCGAGCGCGGCGCGCAGCGCGGCGGCGTCCACCGGGCCGTCGAGTTCGAGGGCGACGGGCAGGTTGTCGGTGGCGCCGCGGTCGTCGAAGCGGTTGAGGAACCACAGCCGCGTCTGGCCGTGGGACAGCGGCAGGTGCGCGGGGCGTTCCTGGGCCCGCAGGGCGGCGCGGCCCTGCGGGGCGCCGGGCAGCGCCTCGGCCAGGGCGGCCACGGTGGGCGTCTCGAACAGGGCGCGGATGGGCAGTTCGGTGCCGAACACGGCGCGGACGCGGCTGACGAGGCGGGTGGCCAGCAGGGAGTGCCCGCCGAGGTCGAAGAAGTTGTCGTCGATGCCGACCG
>DASTDN010000100.1:0-10448 GCA_035710365.1 Streptomyces sp.
CGGGCCCGGTGTTCCAGTTCCTCGACCTCGGTGAGGAGCCGGCGGTTGTCGGCGAAGAACTTGTGGTGCGTCCGCCAGTCGCCCTCGACGAGCGCGTTCCGGATGAACAGCTCACGGCTGGCCTCCGGGTCGATCCGCCCGTAGTTCACCTTGCGCTGCGCCACGATCGGCACGCCGTACAGCGTGACCTTCTCGTACGCCATCACCGCGGCCTGGTCCTTCTCCCAGTGCGGTTCGCTGTACGTCCGCTTCAGCAGGTGCTCGGCGAGCGGTTCGACCCACTCGGGCTCGATCTTGGCGTTGACGCGCGCCCACAGCCGGGACGTCTCGACCAGCTCGGCGCTCATCACGAACCGCGGCGGCTTCTTGAACAGCGCCGAGCCCGGGAAGATCGCGAACTTGGCGTTGCGGGCGCCGACGTACTCGTTGCGCTCCCGCCGTGCCCCGGAGTCCTTGGCTTCCTTGGACTCCTTCACGTCCTTCATGCCGATGTGGGAGAGCAGACCGGCGAGGAGGGAGACGTGGACGCGGTCCGCGGGGGCGTCGTCCTCGTTGAGGTGGATGCCCATCTGCTTGGCGACCGTGCGTAGCTGCGCGTAGATGTCCTGCCACTCGCGGATGCGCAGGAAGTTCAGGTACTCCTGCTTGCACATCCGCCGGAACGAGCTCGATCCGCGTTCCTTCTGCTGCTCACGGATGTAGCGCCACAGGTTGAGGTAGGCGAGGAAGTCGCTCGTCTCGTCCTTGAACCGGGCGTGCTGCTGGTCGGCCTGCGCCTGCTTGTCGGCGGGGCGCTCGCGCGGGTCCTGGATGGACAGCGCGGCCGCGATGACCGCGACCTCCCGGACGCAGCCGTTCCTGTCGGCCTCCAGCACCATCCGCGCCAGCCGCGGGTCGACGGGCAGCTGGGCGAGCTTGCGCCCGGTGTCCGTGAGCCGCTTGCGCGGGTCCTTCTGCGCCGGGTCCAGCGCCCCCAGCTCCTGCAGCAGTTGCACACCGTCGCGGATGTTGCGGTGGTCCGGCGGGTCGATGAAGGGGAACTTCTCGATCTCGCCGAGGCCGGCCGCGGTCATCTGCAGGATGACGGACGCCAGGTTCGTCCGGAGGATCTCCGCGTCCGTGAACTCCGGGCGGGACAGGAAGTCGTCCTCGCTGTAGAGGCGGATGCAGATGCCGTCGGACGTGCGGCCGCAGCGGCCCTTGCGCTGATTGGCGCTGGCCTGCGAGACCGCCTCGATCGGCAGCCGCTGCACCTTGGTGCGGTGGCTGTAGCGGGAGATCCGGGCGAAGCCGGGGTCGATGACGTACTTGATGCCCGGGACGGTCAGGGACGTCTCGGCGACGTTCGTGGCCAGAACGATCCTGCGTCCGGTGTGCTGCTGGAACACGCGGTGCTGCTCGGCGTGCGACAGCCGGGCGTACAGCGGGAGGACCTCGGTGAACCGGTAGTTCTTCCTGGTGAGCGCGTCCGCCGTGTCGCGGATCTCCCGCTCACCGGACAGGAACACCAGGACGTCGCCGGACCCCTCGGCCATCAGCTCCTCGACGGCGTCCGTGATCGCGGTGATCTGGTCGCGGTCGGCGTCGTCGGAGTCCTCCTCCAGCAGCGGCCGGTACCGCACCTCCACCGGGTACGTCCGCCCGCTGACCTCGATGATCGGCGCGTCACCGAAATGCCGCGAGAACCGCTCCGGGTCGATGGTCGCCGAGGTGATGACGACCTTCAGGTCGGGCCGCTTCGGCAGGAGCTGGGCGAGGTAGCCGAGCAGGAAGTCGATGTTCAGCGACCGCTCGTGCGCCTCGTCGATGATGATCGTGTCGTAGGCGCGCAGCTCGCGGTCGGTCTGGATCTCGGCGAGCAAGATGCCGTCCGTCATCAGCTTGACGAACGTGGCGTCCGGGTTCACCTGGTCGGTGAACCGCACCTTCCAGCCGACGGCCTCGCCCAGCGGGGTGCCCAGCTCCTCCGCCACGCGCTCGGCGACGGTGCGGGCGGCGATCCGGCGGGGCTGGGTGTGCCCGATCATGCCGCGCACGCCGCGCCCCAGCTCCATGCAGATCTTCGGGATCTGCGTGGTCTTGCCGGACCCGGTCTCACCGGCCACGATCACGACCTGGTGATCACGGATGGCCTCCGCGATCACGTCCTTCTTCTGGCTGACCGGTAGCTGCTCGGGATACGTGACCTCGGGGACGCGGGCGCGCCGCTCCGCCATCCGCTGCCCGGCCTTGTCGGCCTCGGCCTCGATCTCGGCGAGGACGGCGGCCCGGGCCTCCGGCTTACGGATCTTGCGCGCACCCTCCAGTCTGCGCCCGAGCCGGTGCGCGTCACGCAGCGACAACTCGGTCAGACGGGAGGCGAGGGCGCCGAGGGTGGGGGCAGGATGCGTAGACATACGGAATCCAGGATCTCATCCCGCGGAAAATCTCGGCGAACGCTTTTGTGGGTGTACCTGTTGGCGTAGTCGCACGAAGAAGCCCCTCTCCCCGAGAGGGGGAGAGGGGCCAGGCCCTGATGAGGGCGATGGTGGCTGGGGCCGGGGTCGAACCGGCGACCTTCCGCTTTTCAGGCGGACGCTCGTACCAACTGAGCTACCCAGCCACGAGGTTTCACGTGAAACCTCAGCGGTCCTGACGGGATTTGAACCCGCGGCCTCCACCTTGACAGGGTGGCGAGCACTCCAAACTGCTCCACAGGACCTTGCTTTACTGCTGTGTGCGAAGCAAGTGTCGCACACCGTACTGCGTGCCCCCAACGGGATTCGAACCCGTGCTACCGCCTTGAAAGGGCGGCGTCCTAGGCCGCTAGACGATGAGGGCTATCGGCCCGCCTGGGCGCTTCTCAGCGCGTCGGGGACGTGAGAAGCATATGGGATGGCGGGACCTATCGCCAAAACGGTTTACGGGCCGCGGCGGGACGGGCTCGCGGAGGCCGTCCCGCCGGGTGACGGAACGGCGTCGCCGGGCTCCGGGGTCGCCCCCGGCTGGTTCTCCTCCGGGAGGTGGCGGCTCACCTCGGCGGCCGCCTCGCCGAGCCCGCCGAGCCTGATCTCGTCCCAGGCCTGGAGGCGGCGCGAGTCGCGGTCGAAGTACAGGATCGAGGCCTGCACCGGGTCCGGATACCTGCCCTCGACGGCACGCAGGCCACTGCCGCCCGTGGAGCCCTCGACCCGCAGCCGGGTGCCGTACCGCATGACCTCCGTCTTCTCGCGGTGGATGTGTCCGGCCAGCACCAGCGGCACCTCGCCGTCCACCTCGCGGGCGGCCTCCGGTTCGTGGACGACGGCGACGTCGGCCGGTGTGTCCGCGGCCCGCAGGTCGCGCAGGGCGGAGGCGAGGCGGGCGCCGGCGATCTCCTGCACCCGGCCGCCACCGGTCGGGGCCGAGCGGTCGGGGGTGAACTGCGGGTCGCCGATGCCGGCGAAGCGCAGCCCGGCGACGGTCGTGGAGCGGCCGTCGTCCAGGACGCGCACGTTCTTCAGGCCCCGCAGATGGCGCTGGGTGATCATCGAGTCGTGGTTGCCGCGCACCCAGACGTACGGGGCGCCCAGGTCCTCGATCGGGTCGAGGAAGCCGTTCTCGGCCGCCGTGCCGTGGTCCATGGTGTCGCCGGAGTCCACGATCACGTCGATCCGGTACTGCTCGACCAGGGAGGCGATGATCTTCCAGCTCGCCGGGTTGAGGTGGATGTCCGACACGTGCAGCACCCGGACGGTGGTCGGGTCGGGCCGGTAGACGGGCAGCGTGGACGTGACGTCGTAGAGCTTGGTCACGTTGGTCACCAGCCGGGCCAGTTCCTGCTGGTAGACGTCGAACTCGGTGACGATGCTGCGGGCGTCGCCGACCAGGGACGGGGCCGAGGACAGCAGTCCGGAGAACTTCGGCTCCAGGACCGAGTCGGGGTTCCAGGTGGCGTACGCGGTGCCGCCCGACGCGGCCAGCAGGGTGAGGGCGAGGCCGCCGGCGGCGAGTGCGCGGCGCGGGCGCCGGTAGACGGCGAGCCCGAGGGCGGTGGCGCCGGCGACGACGGCCACGCCGGAGCGGACGGCCAGGTCGAGGGTGCCGTGCGCGATGTCGCGCGTGACCTCGTCCTGGAGTCCGGAGATGCGCTCGGGGTGGTCGACCAGGGCCTGGGAGCGGACCGGGTCGAGCCGGTCGACGTTGACGTCCAGGCGGACGGGCGCGGTGTGGCTGTCGAACCGCAGGGCGCCCAGCGGCGAGACGTTGATCTTCGTGCCGCCCGTGAGGGACGGGCGCAGGGTCATCGTCGTGTCCATGGGGCCGACGGTGATGCGGACGTTCCCCACGATCAGCAGGCCGAGCCAGGCGCCGAGGAGGACGACGGCGACCAGGCCGAGGGCGCGGGTCCACGGGTGGGCCTGGCGGACGAGCTCGACGGTGGCGGGCGCCTGACGGGCGCGGTAGCCGCGTACGAGGGTGCGCTGGATCCTGGAGAGACGGTGCGGGAGCTTCGCGACGGCGGCGGGGACGCGGGCCATTGGTCCCGTATGCCCAAGTGGCGCGGGTGATATGCCCGGCGCTCGGGACTCTCCTCCGGGCAGGACGTACCCGACAATGGGCGTGTGCTGGAGATGACGCGTGAGGAGTTCGAGGAGCTGGTCGCGGAGGCGCTCGACCGGATTCCGCCGGAGTTGACCCGTCTGATGGACAACGTCGCGGTGTTCGTCGAGGACGAGCCGCCCGCTGACGACCCGGAGCTGCTCGGGCTGTACGAGGGGACTCCGCTGACCGAGCGCGGCGAGTGGTACGCGGGGGTGCTGCCCGACCGCATCACCGTCTACCGGGGCCCCACGCTGCGGCTGTGCGCCTCGCGGGAGGAGGTCGTCGAGGAGACCGAGGTGACCGTGGTGCACGAGATCGCCCACCACTTCGGGATCGACGACGACAGGCTGCACGCGCTCGGGTACGGCTGACGGGGCCGGGGGCGGACGGACCGGCGAGCGGCCCGAGCGGCCCGCTCGCGGGCTGACGGGCCGTCGGGCGGTGGAGGGAGCCCGGTGGGCCGGGGCCGGCGGCGGATTGCCCTGTCCGGTGCGTGTCCTCTTGCGGGTCAAGGGAGTTGAGCACGTTGACTCCTCACCCGTCCCCCGGAGGTTGCTGCCGTGCGCCCCTTGTATGTAACCGTCCGGGTGGCCGCCGCCGCCCTGGCCGTCGTCGCCGTCGCCGGCTGCATGAACGTGGGCGGTGACGCGGGCGGGCGTGCCAGGCCGTCGCAGCCGGTGAAGCAGGAGGGCGGCGAGGTGCCCGACGGCGGGGCGGGAGTGGGCGGCGCCTACGGACACCGGCCGGCCGGCGACGGCGAGGACGGGGGCGCCGGGAAGAGGGGCAAGAAGGGCGACGGCGGGCGGGCGGAGGACGGCGAGGCGTCGCCCGGGGCCTCCCCGTCCTCCGGACCGAGCCGGTCCGCCGCTCCCGGCGGCACGGGCGGTCCCGCCGGTTCCGCCCCGCCCGGCACGGACGAGCCGGCCCCGAGCGCCACGCCCGAGCCCACACCGACGAAGGAACCCCCGGGCCCGGCCGAGCCCGAGCCGACCCCGGCCGAGCCGTCGTCGTCGGCGCACGATCCGCAGGGCTCGGAGCCGGGTGACCAGGAACCGGCACCGGAGGCGGGGGTCCCGGCCTGACGGACCGGTGGCGGCCGGTCCGGGGACCGGCCGCCGGTCCTTGGTCCGCCGGTCACGGCCCGGCCTGTGCCGCGCGTGCACCGGGGCCCGCGTCAGGGCTTACGCTTGGGTGTGCCACCAACAGGGCTCGGTTTGCTTTCAAGGCCGCCGGGTGCGTATGGTGGCAGATCGTTTGATCCTATTTGCCCGGCGCCGCAGCAGAGCGCGCCGTGTGGCGCGTACTCTCCTTTGCCGTGGCTGACCGCATCGAGGCGGTCGAATTGCGATTCACGGAGTTGACGGGCGCGTGCCGACGAGACTCCGGAAGGTTTCGCATTCGCATGTCCATCACCAGTTCTGATCACGTCGTCATGTCCGAGGACGCGGACACCGACACCACCCCCCGCAGCACCGAGGACACCGCTCCCGAGCTGACCTTCGCCGACCTGGGCCTGCCCGAGGGCGTCGTGCGCAAGCTCGCGCAGAACGGCGTGACCAGCCCCTTCCCGATCCAGGCCGCGACCATCCCGGACGCCCTGGCCGGCAAGGACATCCTCGGCCGCGGACGCACCGGCTCCGGCAAGACCCTCTCCTTCGGCCTGCCGACGCTGGCGACGCTGTCCGGCGGCCGCACCGAGAAGCACAAGCCGCGCGCCGTCATCCTTACGCCGACGCGTGAGCTGGCCATGCAGGTCGCCGACGCGCTCCAGCCGTACGGCGACGTCCTCGGCCTGAAGATGAAGGTCGTCTGCGGCGGCACCTCCATGGGCAACCAGATCTACGCCCTGGAGCGCGGCGTCGACATCCTCGTCGCCACCCCGGGCCGGCTGCGCGACATCATCAACCGCGGCGCCTGCTCGCTGGAGAGCGTGCAGATCGCCGTGCTCGACGAGGCCGACCAGATGTCCGACCTGGGCTTCCTGCCCGAGGTCACCGAGCTGCTCGACCAGATCCCGGCGGGCGGCCAGCGCATGCTGTTCTCCGCGACCATGGAGAACGAGATCAAGACCCTCGTCGACCGGTACCTGAAGGACCCGGTCAGCCACGAGGTCGACGCGGCGCAGGGCGCGGTGACGACCATGTCGCACCACATCCTCGTCGTGAAGCCCAAGGACAAGGCCCCGGTCACCGCCGCGATCGCCTCCCGCAAGGGCCGCACGATCATCTTCGTCCGCACCCAGCTCGGCGCCGACCGCGTCGCCGAGCAGTTGCGCGACTCCGGCGTGAAGGCCGACGCGCTGCACGGCGGCATGACGCAGGGCGCCCGCACCCGCACTCTGGCCGACTTCAAGGACGGGTACGTCAACGTCCTCGTCGCCACCGACGTCGCCGCGCGCGGCATCCACGTCGACGGCATCGACCTCGTCCTGAACGTGGACCCGGCCGGCGACCACAAGGACTACCTGCACCGCGCGGGCCGCACGGCGCGCGCCGGACGCACCGGCACCGTCGTCTCCCTCTCCCTGCCGCACCAGCGGCGGCAGATCTTCCGCCTGATGGAGGACGCGGGCGTCGACGCCGCGCGCCACATCATCCAGGGCGGTGCGGCCTTCGACACGGAGGTCGCCGAGATCACCGGCGCCCGGTCCATGACCGAGGTGCAGGCCGAGTCCGCGGGCAACGCCGCGCAGCAGGCCGAGCGTGAGGTCTCCCACCTGACCAAGCAGTTGGAGCGGGCGCAGCGGCGCGCGAGCGAACTGCGCGAGGAGGCCGACCGGCTGCTCGCCCGCGCCGCGCGTGAGCGGGGCGAGGACCCGGCCGCGGTGCTGGCGGAGGCCGCGGCGGCTGAGGCCGCAGCAGCCGGTGTCGTTCCCGCCGCCGCGTCCGGTGCGGAGTCCGACACGGTCGTCGTGCTGCCGGCCCAGGCGGGTGCGCAGGCCGTGGAGGGCACGGAGCGGACCGAGCGGGCGGAGCGTACGGAACGCTTCGAACGTGAGGAGCGTACGGAGGGCACGGCGCCCTACGAGCGCCGGGAGCGCCGGGACCACGACCGTGGTGACCGCGGTGACCGGGGCGGTTTCCGTCGGGACGACCGGCGTGACGGCGACCGCGGTGGTTTCCGTCGTGACGAGCGTCGGGACGACCGGGGTGGCCGGTCCTTCGAGCGTCGTGACGAGCGGGGCGAGCGGGGCGGTTTCCGTCGGGACGACCGGCGTGACGGCGACCGTGGCGGCTTCCGCCGCGACGAGCGGGGCGGCCACCGGGGCAGCGACCGCCCCATCAACCGCGACCGCCAGGGCGACCGCCCCGGCTTCCGCGCCGGCGGCCACGACCGCCCGTACGGCCGTCGGGACGACCACGGCCGCCGTGACGACCACCGCGGCTCGGGCGCCGGCTCCTTCGGGCGCCGCGACGACAAGCCCCGCTGGAAGCGCAACGGCTGACGCCCGCTGAACCCCGCGGCTCCCCGAAGGGCCCGGACGACGACTCGCTCGCCGTCCGGGCCCTTCGGCGTGGAGCCCCGGATTCCCCGCGCACCCGGCGGTTCCCGCCCCGCCCGTCAGGGAATCGCAGGGGGCATGACGGATGACGACGCAGTGAGTGGGCTGTCGGACGAGGAGCGGCTCGCCCAACTCGGTTACACGCAGGTTCTCGCCCGCCGCATGTCGGCGTTCTCCAACTACGCGGTCTCCTTCACCATCATCTCGGTGCTGTCGGGCTGCCTCACGCTCTACCTGTTCGGCATGAACACCGGCGGTCCCGCCGTGATCACCTGGGGCTGGGTCGCCGTCGGCCTGATGACGCTGTTCGTGGGACTGTCCATGGCCGAGATCTGCTCGGCGTACCCCACGTCGGCGGGCCTGTACTTCTGGGCGCACCGCCTGGCGCCCCGGCGCACGGCCGCGGCCTGGGCGTGGTTCACGGGCTGGTTCAACGTCCTCGGCCAGGTCGCCGTGACCGCCGGCATCGACTTCGGCGCGGCGTCCTTCCTCGGCGCGTACCTCAACCTCCAGTTCGGTTTCGAGGTGACCCCGGGCCGCACGGTCCTGCTCTTCGCGGCCATCCTGGTGCTGCACGGCCTGCTCAACACCTTCGGCGTACGGATCGTCGGCCTGCTGAACAGCATCAGCGTGTGGTGGCACGTCCTCGGTGTCGCCGTCATCGTCGGCGCGCTGACCTTCGTACCCGACGACCACCGGTCCGCGTCCTTCGTCTTCGGGGAGTTCGTCAACAACACCGGCTGGGGCAGCGGTCCGTACGTCGTGCTGCTCGGGCTGCTGATGGCGCAGTACACCTTCACCGGCTACGACGCCTCCGCGCACATGACGGAGGAGACCCGTGACGCCTCGACCGCGGGCCCGAAGGGCATCGTCCGCTCGATCTGGACCTCCTGGATAGCCGGTTTCGTCCTGCTCCTCGGCTTCACCTTCGCCATCCAGTCCTACGAGGGCGCGCTGACCTCGCCGACGGGGGCGCCGCCCGCGCAGATCCTGCTCGACGCGCTCGGCGCGACCGCCGGGAAGCTGCTGCTGCTCGTCGTCATCGGGGCACAGTTGTTCTGCGGAATGGCGTCCGTGACGGCCAACAGCCGCATGATCTACGCCTTCTCGCGCGATGGCGCGCTGCCCTTCTCCCGGGTCTGGCACACCGTCAGCCCGCGCACCCGCACGCCCGTCGCGGCGGTGTGGCTGGCCGCCCTGGGCGCGCTCGCGCTCGGCCTGCCGTACCTGATCAACGTCACGGCGTACGCGGCGGTGACGTCGATCGCCGTCATCGGCCTCTACATCGCCTACGTCATCCCGACCTTCCTGCGGGTCCGCAAGGGCGCCGCGTTCGAGCGCGGGCCCTGGCACCTGGGCCGCTGGTCCGGCCCGGTCGGTGTGGTCGCGGTGACCTGGGTCGGCGTGATCACGGTCCTGTTCATGCTGCCGCAGGTCTCCCCGGTCACCTGGGAGTCCTTCAACTACGCCCCCATCGCCGTGCTGGCCGTCCTCGGCTTCGCCGCGACGTGGTGGCTGGTGTCGGCCCGCCACTGGTTCCTGAACCCGGACCACGAGCGCACCCGGGCCCGGGAGCAGGCCCGCGCGGGGGCGCCGGAACCGGTCGATCCGTAGCCTCCGGCCCGTACGCCCGTGGTCCGCGGGCGGCGCGCGGGCGCTGCCTCGCCCGGCCCGGCGCGGGCGCCCGGACCCGCCCGGCGCGGCCGTGCCCCGATACCCGATCGGCGTCCCGCGCTCGTCCCGCTATGCTCGGGGGAGGCAACCTTGCCAGGGCCCTTAGCTCAATTGGCAGAGCAGTGGACTTTTAATCCATTGGTTGTGGGTTCGAGTCCCACAGGGCCTACCGCGAAACCCCTGGTCAGACACCACATGACCAGGGGTTGCGGTCTTTTCGCGGCCGTCGGTCCGCCCCAGCTCCACCGGAGGTCCGCGGTGCCGGCCGGGGGCCGCCGCCAACGGCTGCCCGCAGGCGCGGCGTTGGGGAGGCCCGGTGAGCGAGCGGGCGGGGCTGTCGCGGCCCCCGGGCGCTGCCCGCGCTCAGGACGACGACGCCTGACGTGCCACGGCCGCACCGGGACGGCACCTCGCCGTTCCACAATGGTGCGCATGTCTCTGCCGTACGTCCTGCTGTCCGCCGCCGTCTCCCTCGACGGCTGTCTGGACGACACCGGCCCCGAGCGGCTGCTGCTGTCCGGCCCGGCCGACTTCGACCGCGTCGACGCCGTCCGGGCCTCCGTCGACGCGATCCTCGTCGGCGCCGGGACCATCCGCGCCGACAACCCCCGGCTGCTGGTCGGCTCGCCCGCGCGGCGGGAGGCCCGCCGGGCCGCCGGGCGTCCCGAGCACCCGCTGAAGGTCACCGTCAGCGGGTCCGGCGACCTCG
>DASTDN010000101.1:0-2017 GCA_035710365.1 Streptomyces sp.
CTGCGTCTCGACGTACTCGGGGTGGATGTCGCGCTTCAAGGTGTCTCCTAGGTTCCGGGAGGGCGCCGGGTCGCCGCCGCGGGATGCGGGTGCGTGAACCGGAGCCGACGGACCAGTCTGCCAGGGACTGGCGTCTTCCCCAAAAACGGGGGGTCGCCGAGGTTTATTCCGGGCGGGGGCGCGGGTGGCCGCCCGTCCCGTACGGTCCGCGGCGCGGCGGGCCCGTCTCCGGGGGTGTCCGTCCCGTCCGCGGGCGGGTGTCAGGGCGCGCTCACCACGTGCCCGGCCTCGCCCGTGGCCGTGCCCGAGATCGCCGTGCGGGGCACCGGGCGGTCGTGGCGCAGGGCCTTCCAGAGCTGCTCGGACTTCTCCTTGTGGACGAGGACGCGGTTGGGGTCGGCCGGGTCGTAGCGGACCGGGAGGGTGACCATGCGCAGGTGGTCCGGGCCGATGCCCTTGAGGCCGTTCGCGAAGGACATCAGGGAGTTGACGGAGGCCAGGCCGGAGTCGGTCGTGACGCTCCTGGTCGCGGTGTCGGCGAGGTCGTACAGCTTCTTCGGGCTGGTGAAGAGGCCGATGTCCGCCACCTGGGCGGTCAGGGCCCGGACGAAGGCCTGCTGGAGCTGGATGCGGCCGAGGTCGGAGCCGTCGCCCACGCCGTGCCGGGTGCGGACCAGGCCGAGGGCCTGCTCGCCGGTGAGCCGATGGGTGCCCGCCGCGAGCCGGAGGTGGCTGCCGGGGTCGTGGATGCGCCGGCTGGTGGTGACCTTCACGCCGCCGAGTTCGTCGACCAGTTTCTCGAAGCCGGCGAAGTCGACCTCCAGGTAGTGGTCCATGCGCAGACCGGTGAGGGTCTCGACGGTCTTGACCGCGCAGGCGGCGCCGCCGGTGGAGTAGGCGGAGTTGAACATGACGTCCTCGGCGGCGGCGTGCCGGCCGCCGTCGGCGTCGGTGCACCGGGGGCGGTCGATGAGGGTGTCGCGCGGGACGGAGACCACGCTCGCCCTGCGGTGGCCCTTGTGGACGTGCACGACCATCGCGGTGTCGGAGCGGGCGGTGCCGTCGTCGCTGCCGCCGCCGAGGTCCTTGTTGCCGCCGGAACGGGAGTCGGAGCCGAGGACGAGGATGTTCTGGGAGCCGTCGTCGGTCTTCTCGGGGCGGTCGCCGCCGAGGACCTGGTCGATGTCGATGCTGCTGAGATTGCCGTTGAGCTTGACGTACAGGTATCCGGCCCCGGTGCCGCCGAGGGCGACGACACCGCCCGCGATCCAGGCCGTGATCAGCAGGCCCCTGCGGCGTCCGCGGCGTCTGCCGCCGGGGCCGCGGCGGCGGTCCGGTGTGCTCTGGGCGGCCATGTGCTCCTCGGCTCTCGTCCGGTCGGTTACTCCCTGCGTTCGGTTCCGGGGCGGGTGGGTATCGCTTGTGCTCACCATCGTCGCCTTTTGTCCGCTCTGACGGGAACCGGCGCACAGACTCGCACAGCGTCCTGTGCCCGGAAGGGTGACCCGCCGGGGACGGGGGGCCGGGATGTCAGGCACGGAGAGCCGCACTCACCAGGGGTTTCAGCCCCGGGTGCCGTACCGCCCGAGGCCTGTGCCGACGGAGATCCCTGTGGCGGAGATCTCGCCGGCGCCCTCGTACGGGGACACGGGTCCGCTGCTCTCGCTGCGGGCGGTCGGGCGGGCCTCGCCGTCGCCGGTGGGGCGCTGCGGCGCGCACCGAGACGTACTGGTCCGGGCGGCGGCGCCGGGCGACGGACAGGGGGCAGGCAGCAGGCCAGGCGGCAGGCGGCGGCCCGGGACCCGGAGAAGCGTGACCGCACGCCCGTTCTCCGCGCGCGGGCGCGCCCTCCGGACATGCCGACGGGCCGCCCTGTCGTGCAGGACGGCCCGTGGGCGCTGCCCGGACCCCGCGGACGGAGTCCGGGCGCGGCGGCGTCAGTCCCCGTTGCCCGGGGTCGGCGTCGTCTTCTGGATCTGCATCAGGAACTCGGCGTTCGACTTCGTCTGCTTCATCT
>DASTDN010000102.1:0-13579 GCA_035710365.1 Streptomyces sp.
AGTTGATGGTGGCCCTGCGGGAGTCCCGGCAGGGCCTCGACGACCTGTTCGACGTGTACGCGGCCCGCACCTCGGGCGCCGCCCCGGAGAGCCCGGTGGAGGTGGTCGACTCCCCCGCCGAGACCGCCGCGCTGATCAACCACGCGTACGCCTCCTGCCGTTCGGAGGTCCTGGCCGGCCGGCCGGGCGGGCCGGACGGCGAACTCGTGCAGGACGAGACCGAGCAGTTGCACGACCTCGAACTGCTGGAGCGCGGCATCCGGCTGAAGGTGCTGTACCGGCACTCGGCGCCCAACCGCGCCGCCACCCGCGCCCACGCGGAGCGCCTCACGACGGCGGGCGGCGAGGTGCGCACCAGTACGGAGCTCTTCGGCGGTCTGCTGGTCTTCGACCGCACCCTCGCGTTCGTCCCGCACGGCACGGTGCCCGGCGCGGCCACGCTGGTGCACGACCCGTCCCTCGTCACCTACATGTGCGACACCTTCGACCACGCGTGGTGCCTGGCCCAGAAGTTCGGCAGCACTCCCCGCACCACCAGGGACTTCACCGAGTTGCAGCTCCAGGTCATGCGGTTACTGAGCGAGGGGGTGCGCGACGAGACGATGGCCCGCCGTCTGGGCGTCTCCCTGCGCACCTGCCGCAAGTACGTCGCGGACATCTTCGAACGCCTCGGCGCGGAGAGCCGCTTCCAGGCGGGGTTCCTGATCGGCGCGCGGGGAGTGATCAAGTAACCGGGTGACGCCAGGACGAAGCGTGCGGAGCCGGCGGAGAGCGCGTCGTACCGAGTGCGCACCGGGCCGTGCGGCGCGCGGCTCACCCGGTCGGCGGGCACGGCCGTGCCTTCGGACGAAGCACCGGAACCGGGCTCTCTCCCGCCCCCACTGCCGCCGTCGGCGCCGGTCCGAAGGCTCCCGGTGTCCGTCACCGCCTCGCGGACCGCCGCGCCGCGACGGGCGCGGTGACGCCGTGGGGCCCATGATCGGTCGGTGGGACAAGGTGCGTGGCACGAACCGGGAGGGAGCGACCGTGACGGCGGACGGGCGGCGGCGCGCGCGGCGGACGCACCCCGTGGTGACGGGCGCGTGCGTCCGGCGCCGCCGTCCCGGTGAACGGGGAGCGCCGGGTGCCCCTTCACGCACCACTGCGCCTTCACGCCCCACTGCGCCAGGAGTGACGCCATGACCGTCGCGGTCGTCCTCTTCACCTCGGACCTGCGGGTGCACGACCACCCGCCGCTGCGCGCGGCGCTGGCAGCGGCGGACGAGGTGGTGCCGCTGTTCGTTCTCGATCCCGGCATCCACGCGGCGGGCTTCGACGCGCCGAACCGGCGGGCCTTCCTCGCCGACTGCCTGCACGACCTCGACGCCTCGCTGCGACACCGCGGTGGCCGCCTCGTGGTCCGCGCGGGACCGGTCGTCCGGGAGGTCCGTGCCGTCGCCGCCGAGTGCGGCGCCACCGAGGTGCACATGGCCGCGGGTGTCTCCGCGTACGCCCACCGCCGTGAGGAACGGCTGCGCGGGGAACTCGGCGGCAGTGGCGTGGCGCTGCGCGTGCACGAGGCGGTGATCACCTCCCTCGCCCCGGGGGCGGTGACTCCCTCCGGCTCTGACCACTTCGCCGTGTTCACGCCCTACTTCCGCCGCTGGTCCCGGGAGCCGCTGCGCACGCCCCTCGCCGCGCCGCGTACCGTGCGGGTCCCCGGCGGACTGCGCGGCGGGCCGCTGCCCGGCCGCGCGGACGTCCCCGGCGCCTCGCCCGGGCTCCCGCCCGGAGGGGAGACGGCCGGCCGGGACCGGTTCTCCCGGTGGTCGCGGTCCGGGCTGTCCCACTACGAGGACCGGCACGACGACCTCGCGGGTGACGCCACCTCCAGGCTGTCGCCGTATCTCCACTTCGGAGCGCTCTCCGCGGCGGAACTCGTCCACCGGGCCCGTCGGCACGGCGGGCCCGGTGCGGAGGCCTTCGTGCGGCAGGTGTGCTGGCGGGACTTCCACCACCAGGTGCTGGCCGCACGGCCCGAGGCCTCCGCGCGGGACTACCGCACCCGCCACGACCAGTGGCGCGACGAGGACGACGCGGCCGGGGACATCGCCGCGTGGCGGGAAGGACGTACGGGGTATCCGGTGGTCGACGCGGCCATGCGCCAGCTCCGGCACGAGGGCTGGATGCACAACCGCGCGCGCCTGCTGGTGGCGAGCTTCCTGACCAAGACGCTGTACGTGGACTGGCGGATCGGCGCACGGCACTTCCTGGACCTCCTCGTGGACGGCGACGTCGCCAACAACCAGCTCAACTGGCAGTGGGCCGCCGGCACCGGCACCGACACCCGCCCGCACCGCGTCCTCAACCCCCTCGTCCAGGCCAGGCGCTTCGACCCGGACGGCACCTACGTGCGCCGCTGGGTCGCCGAACTCTCGGACGTGGACGGCAAGGCCGTGCACGAGCCCTGGCGGCTCCCGGCGGAACGACGCGACGCGCTCGGCTACCCCGAACCGGTCATCGACCTCGCCGACGGGCTCGCACGCTTCCGGCGCGCCCGCGGCCGCGACTGAGGAGGCGTCCCTCGTGCACTGGCTCTTCGGCGACCAGCTCGGCCCCCGTTTCCTCACCCCCGGCGAGGACGGTCCCGGCCGTGACACGCCCCTGCTCATGATCGAGGCCCGGTCGGTCTTCCGGCGGCGCCGCTTCCACCGGGCCAAGGCGCATCTGGTGCTGTCCGCGATGCGTCACCGCGCGGCCGAACTCGGCGACCGCGTCACCTACGTCCGGGCCGACACCTACCGGGAGGGACTGGACCGGGTGGCACGGGGGCGCCCGGTCGGCGTGCACCACCCCACCTCGCACGCGGCGCTCCGTCTGGTGCGTGCCCTGCCGCGGGTGACGGTGGGCGCCGCGCGGGGGTTCCTGGTGCCCATGGCCGACTTCGCCTCGTGGGCCGACGGCCACGGTGGGAAGCGCCTGCGTCAGGAGGACTTCTACCGCTGGGTCCGGCGCGGCCACGACCTGCTCATGGACGGCGGCCGTCCCGCGGGCGACCACTGGAACCTCGACCACGACAACCGGGAGCCCCCGCCCCGGGACGCCGCCTCCCTGCGGATCGCCCGTCCCTACCGGCCCCGCGAGGACGCCGTCGACGAAGAGGTCCGCCACGACCTCGACCGCTGGGAACGCGACGGCGACGTGTCCTTCGTCGGACGGGACGGGCCCCGCCTGTTCCCCGCGACCCGCGCGGAGGCACGACGGGCCCTGCGGCGCTTCGTCGGGACCCGGCTGGCCACGTTCGGCCCCTACGAGGACGCCATGCTCGCCGCCGACCCGGTCATGAGCCACAGTCTGCTCTCGTCGTCCCTCAACCTCGGCCTGCTCGATCCGCTGGAGTGCGTCGAGCAGGCGGAGGCGGCGTGGCGCGCGGGCCGGGCGCCCCTGAACAGCGTCGAGGGCTTCGTCCGGCAGATCGCGGGCTGGCGCGAGTACGTCTGGCACGTGTACTGGTACTTCGGCGAGGACTACCGGCACTCCAACGCGCTCCGGCACACCGCCCCCCTGCCCGCCTGGTGGAGCGACCTGGACGCGGACGCCGTCCGGGCGAACTGCCTGCGTACCGTCCTAACCCAGGTGCGCGACACGGGCTGGACGCACCACATCCCCCGCCTGATGATCCTCGGCAGTCACGCGCTCCAGCGGGGCTGGGACCCGGCCGCGGTCACGGACTGGTTCCACCGCTGCTTCGTGGACGGGTACGACTGGGTGATGCTCCCCAACGTCGTCGGCATGTCCCAGTACGCCGACGGCGGCCGCATGACGACCAAGCCGTACACGTCGGGCGGTGCCTACGTGAACCGCATGAGCGACCTGTGCGGTCCCTGCCGCTACCGGCCGGGGGACCGGACCGGCGAGCACGCGTGCCCCTACACGGCCGGCTACTGGGCGTTCCTCGACCGGCACCGGGACCGGCTCGCCGGCAACCAGCGCGTCGCCCGGCCCGTCCGGCAGCTCGACCGGCTCACCGACCTCGCGGACGTGCGCCGCCAGGAACACGCGCGGGGTGACGCGCCGCCCTGAGGCCCGCCCCGGCCGGTCACCGGGCCGGGGTCCTCCCGGACCGGCGCCTCACGGGCCGGCGAGTACCTCCCGGGCGGCACGCGCGCCCGACGCCAGGGCGCCCTGCACCGAGCCGGTCGCCCGGTGGTCCCCGCACACGTACCTCCCCGGGCCGAGGCGGGTGGTGCGGCTCAGCGGCCAGGGCGGCGGCATCGCCGGCAGCGCGCCCCGGACGGTGCGGACGGCGACGCGCCGCCAGCCGCCCGTGTCGGTGCCGTACAGCCCGGCCAGGCGCCGCAGCACCGCCTCCGCCCTGCCCGGGTGGTCCGTTCCCCGTACGGAGGTGGAGATCAGCGCGGTGCCGGGCGGCGCGTAGGTGGGGGCGGCCTCGCTGATCACGCAGGTGTTGAGGACCGCTCGGGTGCTGTCCACCATCAGGGTCGGTTCGGCCATCGGTGTGCTGTCGGCGGCGTGGTAGTAGGTGGTGACGGTGCGCGTGTCCGGCACGGTCAGGCCGGGCAGCAGGCGGGCGGCGGCCGCCGGGTCCGTCGCCACCACCACGGTCCGGGCCGGCACCTCGCCGCCGTCCTCCAGCAGCACTCCGGCGCCGGTGATCGCCTCGACGGGCGTGCCGAGGCGCAGGACGCCACGGGGCAGCCCCTCGGCGAGCTGCGCGGGTACGGCGCCGATGCCGTCCGCGGGCAGGCACAGCGTCCCCCGGGCCATGCTCCGCCAGACCAGGTGGAAGAAGCGCGCGGAGGTCTCCAGCCGGTCCTCCAGGAACACGCCCGACAGGAACGGCCGCAGGACGTCGGCGATCACGGCGTCCGAGAGTCCCGCCCGGGACAGGGCCGCCGAGGTGGAGCGGTCCCGGCGCCGTCCGGCGGTGGACGCGGGCAGCAGGGCGTCCCGCGCGGTGAGCGCCGCCAGTGCGGCCAGATCGCGGGCCGTGAGGAACCGTCCGGGCAGCAGGTTCCACGCCGCACCGGGCTCCCTGGTCGGGTCGGCGAGGCGGACCGGCCCCTTCGCCGTGTGCGCGACGACGCCCGCGGTGAAGGGCCGCAGCCGGAGCCCCCTCAGATCCATGCGCCGCTTCACCTGCGGGTACGAGGTGTTGAACACCTGGAAGCCACGGTCCAGCAGGAACCCGTCCCGCCGGTCCGTCCGCATGCGGCCGCCCACACCGTCGGACGCCTCCAGCAGCGCCACCCGCCGCCCGGCACGGCACAGGTCCAGCGCGCACGCCAGGCCGGCCAGGCCCGCACCGACGACGACCACGTCCGGTGCCCGGCGGTGTCCCTCGGTCATGTCGCTCTCCCGTCGACGCCGTGCGGGCGACGCCCGGTCGGTGCCGTGCGGGTGACGACCGGCAGCCGGGTGGGCCGCCCGGCCCGCTCGCCCCGGCGGGTACCCGGATCGAGCCGGCCGGCACGGAACACCTGCCGGAGCGAGCCGGCGGCCCCCTCACCGGCCCCGTCCTCCACCGGCCCGTCATCACCGTTCACCGCAGGAACGCTTCCCGGCTTACCGCGGGAACGCTTCCAGCATGGGACGCACAAGCGCACAAATGGCGCATGTTGCTTGCGTCGTTCGTGCGCCCAACACTGGAAGCACGCCACGGCGGCCCCGCGGGGCGGACCGGCGGACCTGCCGTTGCGGACGGCCTTTCGTCCCCGCACGAGCCATGGCAGGAGGAGGCGGGCCATGAACACGCACACGCGACCGACCACCACTGACACCCCCCGCGCGCAGGAAACGCGGTACGAGGAGGAACTGGCCCGTGGCCTGGTCACCGCCGACGAGGAGGCGTTCGCCGCCATCTACCGGCACTGGGCCTCACGCGTCCACACCATGGCCGCCCGGTCGCTCGGTGACGCCCACGAGGCGGAGGACGTGACGCAGCAGGTCTTCATCGGCGCCTGGCGCGGGAGACGCGGCTTCCGGCCGGAGCGGGGCGCGCTGGGAGCCTGGCTGACCGGCATCACGCGGCGCAAGATCGTGGACGCGCTGGCGGCCAGGACGCGGTGGCTGGCCCTGGCCGACTCGGCCGCCCGGGACGCCGCGCCCATCCGGTACGTGCCGGCGGCGACGGACGAGGTACTCGACCGCCTCCTGCTCGTCGATGCCCTGTCGCGGCTGCCGCGGGCTCAGCGGGAGGTGCTGTGCCTGGCCTTCTACGAGGACCTGACTCACGCCCAGATCGCGGAACGCACGGGTGTGCCCCTGGGCACGGTCAAGAGTCACGTACGCCGCAGCCTGCACCGGCTGCGTCCGGCCGTCGACCACGGCGGCACGCACAGCGCGGACACGACCGGTGCCGACAGGCGGGGCCCAGGGCGCATCCACGGCACCGCCCACCCGCGAAACACCTTCGAGGCTCCGCATCAAGCGGGGAGACCCCACACGAAGGGCTGATCCCGATGACTCACCGGACCACCATCGCCGTGGCCGCCTCTGCCGGCGCCTGCGCCCTGGCCTTCGGCATGACCGCACCCGCCACGGCCGCCCCCGCCGGCGAGAGCGGCAAAGCCACGGTGTCCGTCTTCCACGGCATCCCCGGAATGACGGTCGACGTCTACGCCAACGGCGACCGGCTGCTCAGCGACTTCAAGCCCGGCACTGTGGCGGACCCGCAGTCCCTCAAGGCGGGGACCTACGACCTCCAGATCTTCAAAGCGGGCCAGGGCCCCAACGGCACGCCGGCACTGGAGAAGGAGGTGAAGGTGCCCGAAGGCGCCAACGCCACGGTCGCCGCGCACCTCTCCGCCGACGGCAAGCCCCAGCTGACGGCGTTCACCAACAACGTCTCCAAGGTGGACGCGGGCAAGGCACGGCTGACGGTCCGGCACGTCGCGGCCGCTCCCGCCGTGGACGTACGGGCCGGCGGTGAGCCCGTCTTCACCGGCCTGACGAACCCCCACGAGGACAGCGCGGTGGTCGACGCCGGCACCGTGAACGCGGATGTCGTCCTCGCCGGCACCGGCACCGTGGCCATCGGCCCCGCCGACCTGAACCTGAAGGAGGGCACGAGCAACGTCGTCTACGCCTGGGGCAGCGCCGCGGACAAGAACCTGGCCCTGGCCACCCAGACCTTCAGCGGCATGGAGTCCACACCCAACGCGGTCCACGGGGGCGGGAGCGGCGCCGCCGTCACCCCGAACTCCTCCAGCGAGTGGGCGGCCTGGGCCGCCGCGACCGGGGCGATCACGGTGACCGGCTTCCTCGTGGTCCGCCGGGCCGCCGGCCGGCGTGGCTGACTCCGCCCGACGGACGGCCGGGCTGGCGATGGCGGCCGCCGCGCTGGCAACCGTCCTCGGCGTGTCCGGCCGGCCGTCGGAACAGGCCCCGGCCCCGCCCGACTTCGGAACCGCGCCCTCGGCGCGGCAGTCGGCGACGGCCTCGCCGCCGGGCGGGACGGAGGCACGTGCCGGCGACGCCCGGGGCCCGGCACCGGAGCGGGTCCGGATTGCCGGCGTCGGCCTCGACGCCCCGGTGCGACCGGTCGGCGTCACCGGACGAGGTGCCGTGACCGTCCCCGAGGACCCCTCGGTGGCGGGCTGGTACCGCTACGGCCCGCCCCCGGGGAGCGCCCGGGGGTCGGCCGTGCTCGTCGGACACGTGGACGGCGAGACCGGTGCTCTCGGCGAGTTCGCCGCGCTCTACGAGGCGCGGCGCGGCGACCGCGTCGAGGTGCGGCGGGCGGCTGCTCCACCGGTGGCCTACCGCGTGGTCTCACGTGTCACGGTGCCCAAGGACGAACTGCCGTCCGCCGTGTTCCGCCGGACGGGCGCCCCGGTCCTGACGCTGGTCACGTGTGCGCCGCCGTTCGAACCCGAGCGCGGGGGCTACCTCGCGAACCTCGTCGTCACGGCGGAGCCGGTGCGTGAGTGACCGCGCGCCGTCGCGTACGGCGCGGCGCGCGGGATTCCTCGTGACGTCCCTCGGCGCCGGGCCGGCGTCCGGCCGGCCCGGCCGGCTGCGGGTCAGGGCTGGTCGCGGGCCTGGTCGGCGGCCTGACCGGCGGCCCCGGTCTCCGTGGTGGCACCGCGCGTGCTGAGCCCGCCGCCGCTGGACTCCAGGTGGGCGCGGACGAACCACTGGAAGAGTTCCAGTCCGCGCAACTGTTCGATGAGCAGGTCCTGGGTGACGGGGTCGGCGGTCTCCGTCTCCTGCATGGCCGTGCGGTGGTCCTCGATGACGGCCGTGTACACCAGGTCGAGGGCGCCGAGGTGCTCGATCGACTCGGCGCGGCCGATGGAGTAGTCGTTCCAGGTCCGCTCGTTGACCAGCGCGCCGGGCGTGCCGTTGGGCTCGCCGCCCAGGGTGGAGATCCGTTCGGCGATGTCGTCGGTCATGCCGCGGACCTTGTCGACCTGGGGGTCGAGCATCTCGTGCACGGCGATGAAGTGCGGTCCGACGACGTTCCAGTGGATGTGCTTGAGAGTGAGGTGGAGGTCGTTGAGGGAGTGCAGACGCATCTGCAGCATTCCGATGATCCGCTGGCTGTCCTGCGCATTCATGCCGGGCACGGTGTAGGACAGGTCCGAACGCTCTGATGGCACGGCCGGGGGCTCCTCGCGAGTCTGGTGTCGGGACGTTCAGACAAGCAGGATCCGGATCTTCCGCGGCCGTCCGACGGCACCCGTCGCCCAGGTGTCACCGATGTGGAGCAAGCCGGAGCACCGGCACGGCGGCACGGCCTGTCCGGGACCCCCGTACGCCCGGCACCCCGCCCCGGTCACCGGCGCCGCTCCCGTAGCCTGCGTCCCCCATGCCCGCCGGGCCCCGGCAGCCGGTACCGGGCACGCACCTCGTTCCCGCCCCGGACCTCACGGCGCCGGAGGCCGGGAGACGGGGAACCAGACCGACAGACGCTTCGCGACGGCCGGCACGTCGACGGTGTCCCGCGCGACGTCCGCGACGAACGGCCGGCCACCGAGGCGGGCGGCGGCCCGGCACCAATCCGTGCCCCTGCCGACGATCCCAGCGCCTACACGCAGTTGCGCGACCAGCTGCTGCCAGCGCTGCGCGGCGTTTCTGCGCTGGGCAGGGCCGTATCCCGCGGGAGGTCGCCGACCGGCTGGCCGAGCCCCGTCTCCTTCACCACAGGCCTCGTGATCACCAGAGCGGCGAGCATGGCGAACCTCCCGTCGAACGTCAGGAGACTGGGAACCAGACCGACAGGCGCTTTGCGATGACCGGTAGATCGACGTGGTCCTGCGCGACTTCCTCGACGAACGGGCCGGCAATGGAGACGGGCGGCGGGACGGTACTGGCGCTGACGCCGTTGAGCCGCAGGAAGACGCGCATGGCAAGCCAGGCGGTGCGTTTGTTGCCGTCGATCAGCGCGTGATTGCGGGCAACGGAGTGCAGCAGGGCCGCCGCCTTCTCGTGCAGCGTGGGATACAGCTCGGCCCCGAATACATGGGTGCGGGGCCGTTCGATAGCTGACACCAAAAGTCCCATGTCACGCACGCTGTGCTCGGTACCGTTGACCGTACGGGCGATGGCCAGGATCTCGTCGATCTGGATGTGGCGCACCTCGGTCACTTCAGGTAGTCCAGGATCTCCGCATCGCTGTCCATGAGCTCGGCCAGGACGTCATCAACCTTCAGCTCGGCCCGATTCTGGGCTTCATGGATGGCCTCAATGGCAAGTTCCTGCTTGCTGCGGCGCTCCCGACGAGCACGCTCGGTGAGCTTCGCGTCAAGGTCGTCGGGGAGTCGGAGTGTCATCGCCATACAGAGATGATACCAGGCCGGTATCAAGCGCGACCGGGCCGCGCTCGGCTCCACGAGGCGTGGGACCAGGCGGCCGTGCGCATCGCTGCCGCGGAGGCCCGAAGACTTCCATTTCGAGCGTCGTCCGAGCGTCAAGAACCCCGCAAGAGCCACGTGAAGGCGTCGCCGTTGCAAGCGCCTCGCTCACGAGTTCGCAGGTCAGAGAGCTCCCAAAGATCGATCCGTCCGCTCGAACCGCTGCACAGAGGGAAACAGGTCAAGGAACCCGCCAGAGCAACAAACCCGCAGGTCAGGCACCCTTGTCCGCAGGTTCGAGGATCGCGACACACTCCACATGATGCGTCATCGGGAACAGGTCGAACGCCCGCAGCGTCCGCACCCGGTACCCCCCGTCCCGGAAGTACGCGATGTCCCGGGCCAGTGCCGCGGGGTCGCACGCCACGTAGGCGATGCGGCGGGCGCCCAGCGACGCCAGGTGGGCCACCGTCCGGCGGCCCGCGCCCGCCCGCGGCGGGTCGAGGACGACGAGGTCGACCTCGGTGATCCCGGTGCGCGGCAGCACCGACTCGACCTTGCCCTGTTCGATGCGGACCCGGGGGAAGTCCGCGAGGTTGTGGCGGGCGTCCTCCACCGCGCGCTTGCCGGACTCGACGCCGAGGACCGCGCCCCGGTCGCCGACGCGGTCGGCGAGGGCGCCCGCGACGAGACCGACACCGCAGTACAGGTCGAGCGCCGTCTCGCCCTTGCGGGGCAGCAAACCCTGCATGACGGCCGTGACCAGGGTGTCCGCGGCCTTCGTGTGGACCTGCCAGAAACCGCCGTTGGCCACCCGGTGGGTACGGCCGTCGGCCCGCTCGCGGACGAAGGGGCGGCCGTGGACGCGGTGCACGCCGCCGGACCTCTCGTCGACCCGCAGCACGGAGACGGGCCGGTCCAGTTCCACCAGGGGCAGGCGGGCGCCCGGCTTGGGGGTGAGGATGACCTGGCGGTCCTGGGAACCGCCGGCCGCGATGGCCTCGACGGAGTCCATGCCGGTCCAGTCGTGCTTCTCGATGCCCAGCTCGCTGACGCCCTCGGCGGCGATCATGCAGTGGCTGACCGGCTCGACCTCGTGCGAGCGGTGCCGGCGCAGGCCCGCGCGCCCGTCGGGGGTCACCGCGTACTGCACGCGGGTGCGCCACGCGGGGACCTCGCCCGCGGGGACCTTGTCGCCCTCGGCGGGCAGCACGGTGCCGTCCCAGCCGGCCTCCTCGGGGGTGAGCCCGGCGAGCCGCCGCAGTTGTTCGGCGATCACCTCGCCCTTGAGGCGGCGCTGCGCGCCCGGCTTGGCGTGCTGCCAGTCGCAGCCACCGCAGCGGCCGGGCCCCGCGAAGGGGCAGGGCGCGTCGATGCGGTCCTTGGAGGCCGTCAGGATCTCCACGGCGTCGGCGCGCAGGAAGCGGGCGCCCTCCTCGCCGTCCGTGATCCGGGCGACGACGCGTTCGCCGGGCAGCGTGTGCCGGACGAACAGCACCTGGCCCTCGGTCGTCCGGGCGATGCAGTGGCCGCCGTGGGCGACGGGGCCGATCTCGACCTCGTACTCCTCCCCCACCAGCGATTTCTTCTCTTCTGCCTGCATGGCGGGTGGCTCCACAACGATCGAGGGGGTGCGAGGGACAGCGGCCGGGACCGGCCGGTGGCGGCCGGCCCGGACAACAGCCCGTCAGTCTACGTGGACGCGGAGGACGACGAGGACGACGCCTCCTTCGCCCGGTCCTGGACGGGGCCGCGCCGCACCGCGCCCGGCGCGTTCCACTCCTGCCGCCTGCGGGCCCGCTTCCTCGCAGCCTCGGACGACTGGAGCTGGTACGGCACCGAGGTCACCATGACGCCCGGCGTGAACAGCAGCCGCCCCTTGAGCCGCAGGGCGCTCTGGTTGTGCAGCAGGTGCTCGTACCAGTGGCCGACGACATACTCGGGGATTATCACGGACACCGCGTCGCGCGGCGACTCCTTGCGCAGGCCCTTGACGTACTCGATGACCGGCCGGGTGATCTCGCGGTAGGGCGAGTCCAGGACCTTCAGGGGGACGTCGATGCCGCGCCGCTCCCACTCCGCGCGCAACGCCCGGGTCTCGGCGGGGTCCACGTTGACGCTGAGGGCCTCCAGGGTGTCGGAGCGCATCAGCTTGGCGTAGGCGAGGGCGCGCAGCGTCGGGCGGTGGATCTTGGAGATCAGGACCACGGAGTGGACGCGGGAGGGCCGCACGATGTCGTCGCTGGGGTCCTCGGGGGCGGCGATCTCCTCGGCGACCCGGTCGTAGTGCCTGCGGATCGCGGTCATCGTCGCGTAGAAGATCACCATGCCGAGCAGGGCGACCCAGGCGCCGTGGGTGAACTTGGTGACGAGGACGACGATCAGCACGAGTCCGGTGAAGAAGGCGCCGAAGGTGTTGATGGCGCGGGAGCGGACCATGTGGCGGCGCCGGTTCTGGTCCTTCTCGCCTGCCAGCAGGCGGTTCCAGTGGCGGACCATGCCGGTCTGGCTGAGCGTGAAGGACACGAAGACGCCGACGATGTAGAGCTGGATCAGCCGGGTCGAGTCGGCGCCGTAGATCCCCACGAGGAGCCCGGCCGCGCCGGCGAGGAGCACGATGCCGTTGGAGAAGGCGAGGCGGTCGCCGCGGGTGTGGAGCTGACGCGGCAGGTAGCGGTCCTGGGCGAGGATGGAGCCGAGCAGCGGGAAGCCGTTGTAGGCGGTGTTCGCGGCGAGGAACAGCACCAGCGCGGTGGCTCCGGCCAGGATCACGAACAGGAAGCTGCCCTTGCCGAAGACGGCCTCGGCGACCTGGGAGATGACCGGGTTCTGGACGTAGCCCGAGCCGACCGGGACGCCGTCGCGGACGAGGTCGGCGGCCGGGTTCTCGGCCATGCGGACGTTGGTCGCCATGGCGAGGGCGATGATCCCGCAGAACATGGTGACGGCGAGCAGGCCCATCAGCGCGAGGGTGGTGCCCGCGTTCTTCGACTTGGGCTTGCGGAAGGCGGGCACGCCGTTGGAGATCGCCTCGACGCCGGTGAGCGCGGCGCAGCCGGAGGAGAAGGCCCGCAGCAGCAGGAACAGCAGCGCGAAGCCGGCCAGCCCCCCGTGCTCCGGGCGGATCTCGTACGAGGACGTCGGGGCGTGCATGTCGTCGCCGAGCACGATCGCCCGGAAGGCGCCCCAGGCGATCATCGTGAAGACACCGGCGACGAAGATGTACGTCGGGACGGCGAAGATCGCGCCGGACTCCTTCATCCCGCGCAGGTTCATCAGCGTCAGCAGGACGATCACACCGATCGCGCAGGCGACCTTGTTCTCGACGACGAACGGGACGGCGGAGCCGAGGTTCTCGATGCCGGAGGAGATGGAGACGGCGACGGTGAGGACGTAGTCGACGAGCAGGGCGCTCGCGACGGTGAGGCCCGCCCGGGGTCCGAGGTTGGTGGTGGCGACCTCGTAGTCCCCGCCGCCGCTGGGGTAGGCGTGCACGTTCTGCCGGTAGGAGGCGACCACGGTGAACATCAGCACGACGACCGCGACGGCGATCCAGGGGCTGAAGTGGTAGGCCGACACGCCCGCGATGGACAGGACCAGCAGTACCTCTCCGGGGGCGTACGCGACGGAGGACAGCGGGTCGGAGGCGAAGACCGGGAGGGCGATGCGCTTCGGCAGGAGCGTTTCCCCGAGCCGGTCGCTGCGCAGTGCGCGCCCGATCAGAATCCGTTTGGGCACGTCGGTCAGTTTGGACACAACAGAGGATCGTAAGCGTTCGAACA
>DASTDN010000103.1:0-9419 GCA_035710365.1 Streptomyces sp.
GGCACCCACCGCGACATCGCCCTGACCGCCATCGCCGCGGGCGTGGGCGTGGTGTGCGAGAAGCCGCTGTCGGCCGACGTCGCGGAGGCCGAGGAGATCGTCGCCGCGGCGGAGCGGGCCGGAGTGCCACTGAGGCCGGCCCACGACCTGCGTTTCTCGCCGCCGTTCGCCCGGCTCCACGACCTGGTGGCGGCGGGCGGCCTGGGGGAGTGCGCGGTCGCCCGGTTCACCGTCACCGGCTACCACCCGCGTCCCTGGACCGGACGCGTGTCCGCACAGGCGGGCGGAATCCTGACCGACCAGATGCTGCACGGCGCCGACCTCGCCCACTGGATCTTCGGGGACGTCGTCCGCGTCCACGCCCACTACCAGGGTGACATCGCCACCCCCGCACCGGCCGGTGCCGTCGGAGTCGGCACGGCCGTCCTCACCCACGCCAGTGGCGCCCTGACCCGGATCGTGAGCCGGTGGACGGCGAAGCAGTCGCCCCCCATGCGCGTCACCTTCCACGTCGGCGGGACCGGCGGGACGGTGCGGTACGACTCCGAGTGGCCCCAGGAGGTGAAGGTGACCGGCGACGCGGCCGGCACCTTCCACTACTTCGGGGAGTCCCTGTTCGTCGCCGAGATGCGCGAGTTCGCCCGGGGGTTCACGGGCGGCCCCGAGCCACGTCTGGGCGCCAGGGACGCGCTGGCCGCCGTACGCATCACGCAGGCGGCGGCCGAGTCCGCGTGGACCGGACGCGCGGTCGAACTGCCCGTGGGCCCGGCGGCCCGGCCGGGGCCGGGGGCGGAAGCCGGACCGGCGCAACCGCCCGTCGAGGAGGCCGTATGAAGGTCGCCGTACTGTCCTTCGCGCACGAGGACGCAGCCGCGTACGTCCGTCTGCTGCGTGACATGCCCGGCGTCGATCTGATCACCGCGGACCCCGGCGGCCCGCCGGGCGACCCCGCCCGGGGACGGGCCGCGGCCGGGCGGCTCGGCGTGGCGTACGCCGACGGCTGGGACGAGGCGTTCGCGCAGCGCCCCGGCGCGGTGGTGGTCACGAGCGAGGCCGCCCGCCGCCGGGAACTCGTCGAGCGGGCGGCCCGGACCGGGGCGCACGTGCTGTGCGCGTTTCCGTCGGCGACGGACGAGGCGGGGGCACGGGCCGCGGCGGACGCGTGCGAGGCGGCGGGGGTGGGGCTGACCCTCGCCCTCCCGGCCTGCTTCGGCCCGGCGTTCGCCGCCGTGCGCCGGGCGGTCGCCGAGGGCGACGCCGTGGGCCGCCTGACGACCCTGCACGGGGCGTACGACGGCGGCCCCGGGACGGGCGGCCCCGACGGGGGCGGGGTGCTCGCCACCCACGCGCCCGTCCTGCTCGCCCTGGCGGACATGGTCCTCGGCGGGGAACCCGCGGAGCAGGTGTACGCGCAGGCCAACGGCGTCCTGGGCGGCAGCGGCGAGCCGGGCGCGGAGAGCGCGGCGCTCGTCAGCGTGCGCTACGCGAGCGGCGCGGTCGCGGCCTTCGACTGCAGCCGGCGTCCGCCCGCGAACGGGCCGTCCGTGAACGGGCCGTCCGTGAACGGGGCGCCCGCGGACGGACCGTGGGCGGGCGGCCCGGTCATGACCTTCGTCGGGGACCGCGGGAGCGTGGAGTTCACGCCGACACCGCGGCTGCTCGGCGGGTTCGACGCCGCCACGGCCACCGAGCGGTGGGAACCGGGCGGAGTGGACCTGCGGGCCGCGATGCTCGACGCGTTCCTCGCGTCGGCCGGTCACGGGAAGCCGACGGAGCCGAACGGGCCGGACGGCGCCACCGGGGTGCGTACGATGAGGATCATCCACGCAGCCTACGAATCGGTGCACACCGGCCAGCCCGTCGATCTGGCCGCGGCCCCGACATGGAGACGCGCATGACCCGAGTCGGGATCGTCATCGGCACCACACGCCCCGGCCGCCTGGGACCCCAAGTCGCACAGTGGGTCGAGAAGGCGGCCGGAGCGTGTGAGGGCGCGGCGTTCGAGACCGTCGACCTCGCCGACTACGGCCTGCCGCTGTTCGACGAACCCGGGCTTCCCCGCTCGGGCGTCTACGCGCACGACCACACCCGCGCCTGGAGCGCCAAGATCGCCGAACTCGACGGATTCGTCTTCGTCACCCCCGAATACAACTGGTCGATCCCGGCCGCCCTGAAGAACGCCATCGACTTCGTCTACAACGAATGGAACGACAAAGCCGCCGGCCTCGTCGGATACGGCAGCAACGTCGGCGGCGCCCGCGCCCTCGACCACCTGCGGCTCGTCGCCGGCGCGGTCCAGTTGAAGACCGTGTACACCCAGGTCAACCTGTCGCTCCTGACCGACTTCGAGCAGTACACCGTCTTCCGGCCCGCCGAGCGGCACGACGCCGCCCTGCGGAGGATGCTCACCGAGGTGATCACCCTGGCCGACGCGCTCGCACCCCTGCGCCGTGCCACCCCGGGGGGCCACCGGTAGCCGCCGGGACCGCCGGGGGACCGCCGGGACACCACCGGCAGACCACGGCGGAGCGTCAAGACACCACCTGCACTGCACCTGTTGACCACCCGTTGACGGCGGCCGGGGCGTGAGCGCCGCCGGGAATCAGGACCACTGATGAGCAGTCCGACCGAGGTGCCCACCACGGAGTCCACCCCCTCCCCGGAGCCCGGCAAGACCCCGTCCGTCTACCGGGTGCAGTTCCCGCCGGGATTCACCGACCGCGGCACCTGCCCCTTCGACCCGCCCGCCGCGCTCACCGAGTACAGCGAACGCGCCGCGGTGCAGCCGATCGACCTGCCCGGCGGCGACACCGGCTGGCTCGTCACCGGACACGAGGAATGCCGCAGACTGCTCGCCGATCCCCGCCTCAGCACCGACCGCATGCGCAATCCGAGGGTCGCGAAACTCCCGCCGGAACTGCGCGCGAAACTCATGGACGAAAAGACGCGCGCCGGTGATTTCCTCGCCATGGACGCCCCCGAGCACACGCGCTACCGCAAACTGCTGAACCGCCTGTTCACCCCGCGGCGCATCCGGCGGCTGGAACCGCGCATCCTGGAAATCGTCACGGAGCGGATCGACGCGATGCTCGCCGCCGGCACCAGCGCCGACCTCGTACGCGACTTCGCCCTCCCGGTGCCGTCCCTGGTGATCTGCGAACTGCTCGGGGTCCCCTACGACGACCGCGAGGAGTTCCAGGCCCGCACCGGCACGCTGCTCGACCCGGACGTCACGTTCGAGGAGCAACTGGCCGCCCTCGACGCACTGCGGCGGTTCATGCACGGGATGGTGCAAAAGAAGCGCGAGAGCCCCGCCGACGACGTCCTGTCCGGCCTCGTCCACACCGACTCCGAACCGCCCCTCACCGACGACGAGATCGTCGGCATGGCGAACCTGCTCCTGGTCGGCGGGCACGAGACCACCGCGAACATGCTCGCCCTGGGT
Source organism: Streptomyces sp. (assembly GCA_035710365.1). Lineage (GTDB taxonomy): Bacteria > Actinomycetota > Actinomycetes > Streptomycetales > Streptomycetaceae > Streptomyces. The sequence goes on from DASTDN010000103.1 coordinate 3,446, forward strand.
ACCTTCGCCCTGCTCGAACACCCCGAACAGCTCGCCGCGCTGCGCGAACGGCCCCACCTCGTCGACGGCGCGGTGGAGGAACTGCTGCGCTACCTGTCCATCGTGCCCCTCGGCCTGCTGCGCACCACCGTCGAGGACGTCGACATCGCCGGACACGCCGTCCCGGCCGGGGCGCTGGTCATCCTGTCGGTGTCCGCCGCCAACCGGGACCCGCGCCGCTACGACGGGCCCGCCGCGTTCGACGTGAGCCGCCCCCGACAGGGCCATCTGTCCTTCGGGCACGGCATCCATCAGTGCATCGGCCAGCAACTGTCCCGCGCCGAAATGGCCGTCGGATTCACGGAACTGCTGCGACGGCTGCCCGGTCTCCGCCTCACCGTCCCCGCGACGGACGTCCCCCTGCGCGACCAGATGGCCGTCTACGGCGTCCACAGCCTCCCCGTGGCCTGGGACGCCCCCACCACGCCGTAGACGAATTCGAGATTCCCGCGGAAGGAATTCGCCGGTCGAATTCCTTCCGCGAAATACGCGGGCTCAACGCCTTCCCAGCGCTACCAGATCGGGGGATGCTCACTCGTCTGCCGCTGCCCCATCCTGGGAGACGCGAACAGGAAATCGTCGACAGCAGGGGCGGATCCAATGGCCGACATCGACCCATACCAGAACTTCGATGCGACGACCGTGGACTACGAACACGCATATCAGACCGGCGCCCTGTTCGAAGGGGTCGTACTGGAACGGATGCCTTGGGATATCGGCGGACCGCAGCCGGTGCTGGTCAACCTGGAAAAAGCGGGCCGTGTTTTCGGTGACGTACTCGACATCGGCTCCGGCCTCGGCGACAACGCGATCCACCTGGCGAAGTGCGGCTACCGCGTCACCGGAATGGACATCGCCCCCACCGCCGTCGAGAAGGCACGGGCACGGGCCGCGGAACAGGACGTCGCGGTCACCTTCGCCGTCGGCAACGCGACCAGCCTCGACGGCTACGACAACGAGTTCGACACCGTCACCAGCAGCCTCGTGTTCCACTGCTTCGACGCCCGCCAGCGCCGCGCCTACGCCGACGCGCTGGCCCGCGTGATGCGGCCCGGGGCACGACTGCTCCAGTGGTGCTCGCGCGGCGACGCGGCCGGCCCCGAGCCCATCACCGAGGACGTCATCCGCACCGCCTTCAGCGGCCCCGGCTGGACCATCACCAGCCTGAGCGCCGAATACCTCACCACGGAAGTCCTGTCCGAGCCCCTCCGCCAGGACTACCAGGGCGGCAAGCTCGACACCGACGACGCCGGCGCCACACTCCTGCCGATCTGGCTGCTGCAGGCGACCCGTAGCTGACCACCCCCGGCCCTCCCCGGCGCACGTGCCCCCGCGCCCCGGCCGGGGAGGGACCCCGCGGCTTCGAGGCACCACCCGACGGCGGCCGGGGCGACCGAGACCGGCCGGGAACAGGACCCTGATGAGCAGTTCGACCGAGGTGCCCGCCACGGAACCCACCCCGAAGGCCGGCCCGACCCGGTCGGTGTACCGGCTGCCCTTCCCGCCGGGGCTCACCGACCGCGGCGGCTGCCCGTTCGACCCGCCCGCCCTGCTCACCGAGTACAGCGAACGGGCCACCGTGCAGCCCCTCGACATGACCGACGGCGAGACGAGCTGGCTGGTCACCGGCTACGACGAGGCCCGCACGCTGCTCGCCGACCCCCGGCTCAGCTCCAACCGGCTGCGCAACCCGCGCGTCGCGAAACTCCCGCCGGAACTGCGCGCCAAACTCATGGACGAGAAGGCCGTCGCGGGCAACTTCATCGCCATGGACGAGCCCGAGCACACCCGGTACCGCAAACTCCTCAACCAGCAGTTCACCGTGCGGCGCGCCCGGCAACTGGAGCCCCGCATCCGGGAGATCGTCACGGAGCGGATCGACGCGATGCTCGCCGCGGGCACCAGCGCCGACCTCGTACGGGACTTCGCCCTCCCCGTGCCGTCCCTCGTCATCTGCGAACTGCTCGGCGTCGCCTACGACGACCGCGAGGAGTTCCAGGCCCGCGCCAACAAACTCCTCGACCTGAACGTCTCGTACGAGGAACAGCTCGCCGACCTCGACGACCTGCGCGACTACATCCGCGCCCAGGTGCGGCTGAAGCGCACCAACCCCGCGGACGACGTCCTCTCCGGACTCGTCCACGCCGACACCGAACCCGCCCTCACCGACGACGAACTCGTCGGCATGGCCGTCCCCCTGCTGGTCGGCGGGCACGAGACCACCGCCAACATGCTCGCCCTGGGCACCTTCGCCCTCCTGGAACACCCCGAACAGCTCGCCGCGCTGCGCGAACGGCCCCACCTGATCGACGGCGCCGCCGAGGAACTGCTGCGCTACCTGTCCGTCGTCCACCTCGGCCTCCTGCGTCACACCACCGAGGACGTCGAGATCGCGGGGCAGGTCATCCCGGCGGGCGCGCTGGTCATCATCTCGGTGTCCGAGGCGAACCGGGACCCCCGCCACTACGACCGGCCCGCCGAGTTCGACATCACCCGACGACGGCTCACCCACCTGTCCTTCGGACACGGCATCCACCAGTGCATCGGCCAGCAGCTCTCCCGCGCCGAGATGACCGTCGGGCTCGGCGAACTGCTGCGCCGCCTGCCCGGCCTGCGCCTCGCCGTCCCCGCCGAAGAGGTTCCCCTGCGCGACATGATGGCGATCTACGGCGTGCACAGCCTGCCGGTGACGTGGGACGCGACACCGTAGGCGGGGCACCGCTGCCGTGACGACGCCCATGAGCCCATGACGGCGACGGCACGGTGACGCCCATGACGCGACGACGGCCACGACCCGCGGTTCCCCGGGTCGTGGCCGTCGTCGTCCTCGCCGCTACGCCCCCTGCGTCAACCGGTCCAGCCGCTCGCGCAGGCGGTCGAGGCGCGTCGTCTGCTCCGCGCTCTTCTCCGGCCAGGCCAGATCGATGCCGAGGCGGCCGTCGAAGGTGCTCACCACGTAACCGCCGACGTTCACGGAGTCCCCCGGGGCGACCCTTCTGCGGGAGGCGGACCGGAAGTCCGTCAGCCGCAGCCCGTCCGGAGTGCGCAAGGGCGGAACGAGCCCCCAGTTGGTCATGCTGACGACCGCGGGGGGAGGACCCGCGGGCCGGGGCGGTGCCGCGTCGGCCTCCTGGTGGTGGGCCACCATGTCGAGCAGGCTGCGCTGCACGGAACCGTCCGCCAGGCCCGCCCGCAACTGCTCTCCGATCACCCGGCCCAACGCGATCACGTCGGGTGCGACCGTGCCGGTGGCCCGGAACACGACGCCGCCCAGAACGTTCGTCCCCTCGGCCGGGCCCGCCGGGGGAGTGAGGCGGTGACGCAGGTCCACGGTGTACCGGTACACCAGGTCGGTCAGCGGCACGTCCCGTACCTCGGCCTCGACGAGAAGCAGGGCCCCCGACAGCACACCGTGGATGGTGACGCGCTCGCGGTGGCACAGGTGCGACAACGCGACCGTCCGGTCCCTGCTCAGGCGATGCCGGGCCACGGGCCGGACGAGCGTGTCCCAGTCCTCGGGCGCCGGCCCGCCCCGCACCGCCGCCCGCCCGGTGGTGCGGGGCGGGGCGGGTGCGGACCCGTGGATGCCGCGCTCGGCGAGCACCTCCTCCAGCGACCTGGGATACGGGTGACGGGGCAGCTCGACGGGCACGCCGCGCACCATGCCGGTGTAGCAGGACCACAGGTCCGCCAGCACCGCGAAGGACTGGGGCGCGTCGGCGATGCTGTGGTGGGTCACCAGCGTCACGCTCGCCTCGGCGCCGTCCCGGACGACGTGCAGGGCGCTCAGCGAGCGGTGCTGACCCAATTCCACACCGTCCAGCGGATCGTCCGGGTCACCGGAACGGAATTGGACCTCGGGACGGGTGCCGAATTCCACAAGAACGGGCGGATCCCCGGAACCGTGAGCGGCCCCGCCGCCGGATTCCAGGCGGGACGCGAGCTGCGGATAGGCGCGGCACACGGCCTCATAGGCGGCCTGCAAAGCATCCGCGTCCAGCCGTCCGGAGGCCCGCACGGTGTATCCCACGTACATCTCTACGTCGGCGTAGATTTTCTCGGTGGGTGTCAGCGCACGCCGAATCCCCGCGGTCGTCATGACAGCAGGCTAGGGACGCGTCCGAACGGCACGGCATCCCTCACTCTGGTAGAGCCGGGCCCGGCGGGAAACGGAGCGGGAAAGGCGGACGAGGACGGGGGAACCGGGCCCTACCAGGTCGAGGGATGTCGTGCCGTCAGGGCTCGTCTAGCCTGAACCGGGGATCAGCCAGAGCTGTCGGGATCACGCGGCGAATCACCAAGCACTGCAGGCTGCTCCATGCGCCCTGAGCGGGAAGGATCCCATGAGCGACGCGATTTCCTACGAAGTGCCGTGGGCACGGACCCACCAGTTCGATCCACCGCCGGTATTCGACGCGCTGCGGAAAGAGCACCCGCTCGCGAGGATGGTCTATCCCGACGGCCATGTCGGCTGGATCGCCACCGGACACGAAGTGGTGCGCAAGGTCCTCAGCGACCCCCGGTTCAGCCACAGCACGGAAATCGGGCACTTCCCGGTCACACACCAGGGGCAGGCCGTACCGAATTCCCCGAAAATCCCGGGGATGTTCATCCACATGGACCCGCCCGACCACACCCGCTACCGGCGCCTGCTGACGGGCGAATTCACCGTCCGGCGGGCGAGCCGGCTGCAGCCGCGCATCGAAGCCGTGGCCGCCGAGCAGGTCAACGCGATGCGTGAGCACGGCGCACCCGCCGACCTGGTGGAGACCTTCGCCCGGCCACTGGTCCTGAGAATCCTGTCCGAACTGGTCGGCCTGCCCTACGAGGAACACGACGAGTACGCCCACGCCCCGACCCTCCTGCACGACCCGGACGCGAATCCAGAAGATGTCGCCGCAGCCTACGAGCGGGTGACGTCCTTCTTCCTCCGGGTCATCGAAGGAAAACGGAGGAAACCCGGTGACGATCTCGTCAGCCGCCTCCTCGCCGACGGGAAACTGACCACCGACGAGCTGTGCAACATCATGATCCTGCTGCTGTTCGCGGGATACGAGACCACGGAAAGCGCACTGTCCGTCGGCGTGTTCGCCCTGCTGCACCACACGGACCAACTGACGGCCCTGCGCGCCGATCCCGCACAACTCGACTCCGCCGTCGAAGAACTCCTCCGCTACCTCACCATCAACCAATACCACACGTACCGGACGGCACTGGATGACATCGAACTGAGCGGGCGGAGCGTCAGGAAGGGAGACACCGTCACCGTGTCCCTGCCCGCCGCCAACCGAGACCCCGCCAAATTCGCGTGCCCCGCGCAACTGGACATCGCACGCGACACCTCCGGCCATGTGGCGTTCGGCTTCGGAATCCACCAGTGCCTGGGCCAGAACCTGGCGCGCGTCGAACTCCGCGCCGGGCTGTCGGCTCTCCTCGGGGAGTTCCCCGGTCTACGGCTGGCCGTGCCGTTCGACGAGGTCCCGCTGCGTCTTCGCGGGTCCGTCTTCGCGGTGAAAAGCCTGCCCGTCTCCTGGTGAGTCCCTTTCTCCGAAAGGAATCGCGGCATCGTGCGCACCGACCTCATCAAGCCGCTGCCCGTCGCACTCGTCGAGAACGCGACCCGATTTCCGGGCAAGGTGGCTTTCGAGGACGACCGGCGGGCCGTCACGTACCACGCCCTGGAGGAACGCACGCGCAGGCTGGCCGGGCACCTGGCGGGCCTCGGCGTCCGGCGCGGCGACCGGGTGGCCATCTGCCTCGGCAACACGGTGTCCACGGTGGAGAGCTACCTCGCGATCGTCCGCGCCGGCGCCGTCGGCGTCCCCCTCAACCCGGCGTCGGCACTCGCCGAACTGGAGTACCTGCTCGCCGACAGCGGCGCCGTGCTCGTCGTCACCGACCCCGTGCAGGCGGCCCGGCTGCGACGCTCGACGGT